>RDXV01000103.1 GCA_004292695.1 Nostocales cyanobacterium
TGAGGTACAGAGTTTTTTAGTTTTAGGGAACAGGGAACAGGGAACAGGGAACAGTAAATAAATCAGGGTGTACTTCATAACTTCGGAAACTGCTGTATGACCAGAGAAATAAGTAAAAATTGTAAAAAAAATATCGTCAAAAACTTGACACTTGCTCAAATCAGTAGATATATTATACAAGTGTGACAAAGTTAAAACTAATACTGCTTTTAATATAAAAATAGTAACTCTAAGCAGTGACTTCAACCAAGTTAAATCATTGGCAATCTGAATTTATTTGTTATTAGTGGTCTACTTAACGGGGATCTAATTTCAGCACTATTGTGATCTGTTAATTAGTTTTTACCCTCATGTCAACTTGGAAAATAAAGCCCCTTTGTAAACCCAAAATAAATCAGGAAAATACTCTCATGTTGAATAGAAAATCTCAGTTATTAGTTGCTGCTGCGGTTGTTGCAGGAAGTTTCGGTGCGACAAATTCCGCATCTGCTGGGGAAGGTGGTGTAGCCGGTTCTGCTTCTTTTCAGTTGACAGGTGGTGATGTTACCCAAGCATCTGCGGCGGTTGCAGTGGGTAAAAGTACGGCCTATGCTGGTGCTGCAACTTTTACTGGTTTTGGTACAGAAGCGTTTGCTGTTGGTACTGGTGGTGATATTAATTTATCTGGAAGTAGTGTTTATATTACCTCAATTACTGGTGATACAAATTTAGGAGCAGCACAAGTTAATGATCTGAATGATAACGATGTGAATATTAATGTGATTACTGGTGAGACAAATGTGATTAATACGGTTGTAGCACCATAATTGTATCTAAATAATTGATTCATTTATTAGTTAATAAATAGCCTTTATCAGTTCTTGTATAAAGGTTATTTATTCTCGTATTTGTAGCTAAAAAAATAAATTTATGTAATTGCAACTATTGTGAAGAAGACTGTAACTTTAATTAAGATTGCAAATTATACTTGTGTTCCTGTATTGCAGATACTGACTACTGAACTCAATTATGTTCATGCTGAAGACCATCAGCAAATTCAATTTGCACAGCTTTATGAAAATAGATCACATATTAAATTATCTGATTTGAATGAGCAAAAACAAGGTCAAGTTTTGCCAGAAGTCATAGAAGATAATAATTTTGATTTTTCTGAATATCCTCAAATATTTATATCTATAACTGAAGATATTAATTTAGATAATAATATCTCTCCGGTAAAATATCAAGAATATCAAATTTCCCCAGAAACGATAGAAGAGAATAACTTGAATTTTTCTCCTCAAACACAAATATTGATATCTAAGGATAAGAAGGTTAATTCAGATGATAGTGTTTCTGAATTAAAAGCTAAAATTACTCCAGAAATGATGGAGATAAAAGATAGTAATTTTTCTAATCAAGCAGTAGATTTATTACCCTTAAATAATTCTAATAATCAAGATATAGAGATTCCTCCATCTATAGAAATTAAACCTGATGATGTTGAGTTACCTAATATTTTATATAAAAATCCACGCCAGGTAGTTTATAAAGAGAAAGTACCATCTATTCTTACTACTTTTTCTCTGAATGATTTAATGGTGAATCATTTAACTAAAGCTGTGGTAGATACTCAATTTGTTTTTGGTAATGAACGTACTGATAACTTATATTTTAATGCACTTTATCAAATTGATAGTCAGATTATTCAAAGTTTATCAATAGATAATATTTTTACTTCTGATTTTCAAGGTGAGTATATTCAACTGCGAACAATTAATCAAAATCGCCAAGTTTCTATTATTCAATCGCAACCGCAAACATTAAGAGGATTTGAATTACAACAAACTTTTATTGGTTCTTGTAATTTAGTTAATAATGCTGCTAATTCTGGAGAACAATGTAATTTCTTACCGCCTTTAGTGGTAGATAGAAATAGTATTGAACCGAGGTTTTTTGTCCCTACTCGCATTGAACAATTAGGTAAAATTGGTGATGTCATTTCTCCTGAAACTTTGGATTTTATTAAATTACCAGGTTGGCAAAATATCGGGGTAAATGGTGAAGCTACAGGAATAGATTTGTATTTACCTAATATTGGTGCAACTCCGGGAAATAGTCAATCTAATCAAACTGCTATTTCTCGGCGGGAATCTCTTGATAATACCTATAGTTTGGGTTATTATCAAGTACGGCAAATTGTTAAAACTAATGCAGAAAAGGCGGTTTTAGGAAGAACTATTAAAGGTGTAAATGTAATAGTTGATGATGAAAACTTTGGTTTAAATTCTGCTTTGGGTGCTTTAGGTGCAGTTTTACCAGATGTTGAACCCAGTTTACAGGGAACAGTAGAAAATGCCAATACTAATATTAATAGAAATTTATTTAATGCGGCTAATAATATTAGAATTCCTAGTAATAGTTTTGTGATTTATCAAGGTGGTGTAGGGGAAGCTGTACATAATCAAAGAAATGTTAATAATGATAATTCAGCTAGTAGAAGGTTAAAGATACCTGCGGGTAAGTTTAATAGTGTATGGGTAGGAATATCTCCAGTTATCAAACGTTCATTTTCTCAGGTATCTCGTTATGTGTCTACAGGAGAAGAAAGAAGAACGTTAAGAGTAGGGGGAGAAGGAGGAATTAATTCTGATGTTAATTTTGCTGTTGCAACTAATGATAATGGAATTGCTGATGTTATCAATTCTGCGGACTTAAATAATTTTTATGTTCAAGCTTATATGTCATTTTTGGAGAGAGATGTTAATTTTGAGACTGTTAATACTCTCAATGAAAAGACTAATTATTATCCTCATTTGAGTTTGACGGGTAATATTACTAATTATAATAGTGTATTGCGTTATTATACCGGGGCGATATTTGCTGATGATATGAAACTTTATGTAGGTGGAGACTATACAATTAATTGGGATAATTGGTTGTTAAATTTAGGGGCGATCGCCTATAATAATGGTGATAAAGATTATTTTAGCAAATTAGAAGGCAGTTTATCAAAACAATTCCGATTAAGTTCTAATAGTAATTTGGGTTTATTTACAGGATTTCGTTATGCGTGGGATCGGGATGATGATAATTTTTTAGATGATCCCGTTGATAATTTTGTGAATGTGGGTGCAAATCTAAATTTTAATAATTTCTCTTTTCGTATTAGTCAACTTTTAGATATTCTTCCTGATTCAACTGGTAATAAAATTCAAGGCAGTTTGACAGCAAATTTAGGTAGAAATGCTAGTTTAACAGCTTATTTTTCACCCCAAAGAAATATTGATAGTTATGGAATTTCCTCACGTTATTCCTGGGGAGATAGTGCAAATCTTTCTAGTATTAGTTTTAATTGGGGAAGAAATATCTATGATTTTGGTGAGGATACCTTTGGTGAAAATTTACAAACAACAAATGATACATTTTCGGTGATTTTTCAAACCATTTTTAGGTAGGGGATAGCGCCTCCCCAAACCCCATTTTTGGTACAATTGCAAACCAAAGAGGGGCAACCACAGGGGGTTTGCCCCTACATTATATAATTTAGACGTAGAAATTTTATTGCTGATATAGTTCGTTTCTTGTAGAAAAGATAACGAAACATCAGGAATATAAAAGATTGAAAATGTTAAAGATGAAATCGCATTTGTTACTGACTCTGACTATTTTTTTAGGAACTTGTAATTTTAGTTCTTCTGTATTTGCTGGAGAAGGTGGTATTGCTGCTGCTGCTGCTTTTGAATTAATGAATGGAATGGTGAGTGCAGCATCGGTTTCTGTTGCAGTGGGAAAAAGTACAGCTTATAGTGGTGCTGAAACTATCACGGGTACATCAGCTTTTAGTGTAGGTACTGGAGGTTTGATCAACTTTACTGGAAATAGTCTATATATTGAGTCAGTAACTGCGGAAAATACCCATAGTTTAAACACCACACAAGCTAATCAATTAAACATCAATGTTGTTAATATTGATGCAATTAATGGTGAAGTAAATATTCAAGGGAATTAGTGACTCCTCAAAAGATCCTAAAAGATCCCCGACTTCTATCACCAATTAAAAATTAATACACATGATCATAAAAGAAGTCGGGGATCTCAGATCAAAATCTTTTCTCCCTACCTCCCCAAATTTAATAATGTGTACCTGTCTTACGATGGTTAACAGCAGTAACTGTATCAGGTTTCAGTAATTTACCGTTATCTACAGTTGCATAGACTACCCAATGATCGCCACATTCTAATCTTTGACTGATAGAACATTCTAAATATGCAGCAGAGTCAGTCAGCACTGTACAACCATTATCCGCGTCTACGGTTTGGAAGTTAGCAAACCTATCTTCCCCTGGTGCGAAGTTTTTACGGAAGTGTTTAATGTATTCTGAATGTACACCTTCGGGAAGAATATTTAAGACAAATTTTCCACCTGGATACATTAATGATTCAACTGCTCTTTCTTTGGCGATTGCCACTGTAATTCCCGGTGGGTTAAAAGTAGCTTGAGACACCCAAGATCCTAACATCCCGGTAGTTACTTCCCCTTGTTTAGCAGCAACCACACAGACAGAACCAACTATTCTCCCTACTGCTTGTTCTACAGGGGTTGCAGCTTGTTGAGGTACACGAATTTTCCGCGCTTTTTTCAAACTCTGTGCAAAGTCTGTCCCTATTTCTTCGCACAATTTCAAGGTTACTTCGTCGGGTTTAAATTTTACCTTCAAAGTGTCAAAACCGAAGCGATAACCAGCGTCTCTGAGTTTACCCTCCACCAAGTCTAACGCTTCACCACTCCAACCATAAGAACCAAACACACCCGCTAATTTACTGTTATCGCTGGTAGCTAAAACAATACCTAAAGCTGTGTGTATAGGTGTGGGAGCATGACCACCGATAGTAGGAGTACCGATCAGTAAAGCATCCGCTTGTTCTACTGTACTGCGAATTTCTTCGGGTGTGGCAAATTCGCAATTAATAGACTTCACAGCAACTCCTCCTTTAGTTAAACCCAAAGCCATCGCTTGTGCTAAAGTTGCAGTGTTACCGTAAGCGGAAGCATACAGTAAAGCTACGGAGATTTCTCTTTCTTTTTGGGCGCGACTCCATTCGGAATAAGCCTGAGTTAATTCTATTACACCTGTGCGAATTAAGGGACCGTGAGCGACACCGTACATTCTCACAGGGAGATCAGCAATTTTTTCTAAAGCAGCTTCTACATGAGTTGCGTGGGGTGCCATTAAGCAATTAAAGTAATAACGTTGATCTTCCTTAAATGCTTCTGAATGATCATCAAAAACATCATCACCGCAGATATGCACCCCAAATAATTTATCTGTGTAAAGAATTTGAGTTTGTTGATCATAGGTACAAAGTGCTTCTGGCCAACGAGGACTAGGAGTAGGAATAAATTTTAAAAGATGACCTTTTCCTAAGTCTAATGTTTCCTTACCACGCATGACCAAAACTTTAATATCTTGATCTACAAATGCTGCACGTAAGTTATTAGCACCTAAAACAGAACAAACAAAAGTGATTTGTGGTGCGAGTTCAAAAATGGCTTTTAAGGTTGGTATACGAGTAGGACTAAAATGACCTAAAACTATATAATCCAACTTTTGAAAATTGATTGTATTTGCTAATGCTTGCAGATAAATACTGGTAAAACCTTCTCCGGGAGGATCAATTAAGGCTGTTTTTTCACCTTCGATTAAATAACTATTGGAGGTAGTACCGCGACAGAGTGCATATTCAATTTCAAATCGCAGCCGTGACCAACTTCTAGCACGAAAACATTTAGTATTTGTGGCTAAAGGAATAATTTGAACATCACGAGGTTTAGGGTCTGTCATAGTTTTTTGTTGTGGTGATAAAACTTGAGTAATTGAATTCTTAGCGCTTGAAAAAAATTTAGCAACAGAATCAGGAAATAGCATATTTTTGATCAAAGAAAAAGTCCTACAATATCAATTTCATGGTTAGTAAAGGAAATAGGTAATAGGTAAGTAATGCCATTACCAATTACCTATTAACTATTAACCATTAGTAGTAATTTCCTACTTTACGATGTCTGACAGCGGTGAGAGAATCGGGTTTAGAAACTTTGCCATCTGTAACTGTGCAATATAAAATCCAATGATCACTACACTCTATATTGCTAACTACTTGGCATTCCATGTATGCAAGTGCTTCTGTTAAAATGGGTGAACCATTTTGTGCAGTTTGGGTTTTAATGCCGGCAAATTTATCTGTACCTGGAAGTAAACGTTTGAGAAAATGTTTTTTCAGATGTTGATAATTGCCTTCTTCTAAGACATTGAGAACAAAGCGATCACCTACTTGCAATAAGTTATCAATGGCTCTAGTTTTGGCTACAGCAATGGTAAAACCTAAAGGTTGAAAACTAGCCTGTGCTACCCAAGAAGCGATCATTGCACCATTAATATTACCTTTGGTAGCGGTGACAATATATAAACCGCTGCTAATTCTCCCTAATGCTTTTTCCATGTTGACATCTAGGGATTTAATTTGTTTGATGTTGCGTTCTCGCATCACCAATTTTCCGAAAATGTCCCCTGCATCTGTACAAGTTTGATAGGTGCGATCATTGGGAGTTTCTTTAATACGAATGGCGGGAAATGCTTCTTTAATACCTAAGTCAATAAATTTACGACGCAGGGTATCAATGGGTTCGTCATCACCACCATAGCATTCAAATAAGCCTACAACTTGTTTGTTTTTAGCTACGGATAATAATGAACTAATTCCAGCTTGTGCCACAATGGAAGAAGTAGGAGGCATTCCTATAATTAACCCTGATGCTCTACCTGCTAATTCTTGAATTTCTTGTAATTCTGCGGTTTTGAGATCAATTATTTCTACTGCAATTCCAGATTTTTGAATCCCATCACCAATAGCATGAGCTAAGAGATCACTATAACCATAACCGGAGACATAAAACAAGCCAACGGTAGTTTCTGTTTTGGCTTCTCTGTGACTCCAATTTTGATAATATTCAGTTAAAACATCAAGGTGATGATATAGTAATGGTCCGTGTCCATTGGCAATAATTTTGATTTCTCCTAATTCACCCATTCTCTTCATTGCATTTAATAAAGAGCGAGCATTTGGACCCATTAAGCAATCATAATAAAAGCGAAAATCAGCTTCAATTGCTTCTAAATCTTCGTCAAATGTGCGACTATCACAAAAGTGCATCCCAAACGCATCACAGGTATAAAGGACTTTGGTTTGACGATCAAAACTAAAAATTGTATCTGGCCAATGTAAATTCGGCGCACTGACAAATTCTATTTCATGTCCTTTACCAATGTTGACGCGATCGCCACTTTTAACTATTCTTTTGGAGAAGGGATTATGTACTAAACCTTCCAAAAATTGCAATGCTACTTTAGATGCTAAAACTGTCGCTCTTGGTGCTAACTGTAAGACATCTTCAATTAAACCACTGTGATCAGGTTCGGTATGACTGACAATGATATAATCAATGGTCTTAGGATCAACCAGTTCTGTGAGAGTCTCTAGATATAATTGACGAAACTTCTGATGAGAAGTATCAATTAAAACTGTTTGCTCACCCCTAATTAAATAGGAATTATAGGTTGTGCCATTTTGCAATCCAAATTCAATATCAAAACGATCACGATCCCAATCTAAAGAACGAATTGCTGTGGTATTAGGAGCAATTTCTACAGTTTGTATAGTTAAGCGAGGTTGAACATTCTCTGCGAGCGCTACCATGCTTTGTCACCGGGTCTTAATAATATTTTCTTGTCACCCCTATTGTCTTCGTAAAGTTTTTTTAACGCTGTTATTAAGAATATTTTTAGACAAATTGAAATTGTATCAAAAACTGCTTTTTTAGCGAAGTTATTGACACCAAAATATGATATTTATTAAATATGTTGTCAGTAATACCAATTACATATTTGCAATAGCTAAATTTATCTGTCTTGGTATAACTCAAATTCCCAAGATCATCATACATATTTCTGGATTTATTGACAAATCATTTGTCAATGTCACAAAAGATATCACATTTTTAGAAAATATATAGTGATCCGATTTGATTCATGTCCGCGTAGCGTGGCGTTAGCCATATTTTTCATGGAGGCAGGGAATAGGGAATAGGGAATAGGGAAGGAGACTTTCAGTATGTACTGAGTTCTGTTCAAAATTCAAATAGGAGTCCTATATATTTCGGATATTATTTAATAGGTATAGTTATTTCTTTATTCGGCTTGAAGAATATCACAAGCTACAACAGTTTAAAATAGTCATTTATTGACTTAAAACTGTAGTTCTTCAGCATTAACTCCACAGCTTAAACGCTACTTTTGAAGAAAACTAGGTGTGTAGATGATAGTATTCTATGGAGTTAAGCGGAATCGAACCGCTGACCTCTACAATGCCATTGTAGCGCTCTACCAATTGAGCTATAACCCCGAAGTTGATTTTTTCAGTTAGCAATCTATTATATTTTAACAGTTAATTTCAGTTTTGTCAACCTAAAGATATGTATTAAAAATCCCGACCATAGTTAATAAAGCCGGGAATTATGAAATTATGAAATGTTGTCAGAGACTTAGATTCTACCGATGTAGTGTAGACCTAAGATTATACCAGCGCCTAAGATGTGACCAAAAGCGGTAGTTGCCAATACAGCAGGTAAACCAAAACCGCCAAAAAATTGTGGAGAGGGTACAGCGGGTTCGGCACTGTAATTTTCGATTGTAAATTTACCAAAGGCGATCGCAACAATATTAGCGATAATCATAATGATGCCGACGCTGGGAGTCCATTGTAGGGGAGTGGTTGCCGCAGCGAGTATTACAGAAGTCAACATCAAATTTTCTCCTCAGATTATGGAATTATGGACTAATAATCTTCATGGTTACTAATAAATTTCCATAAAGCTCCAAATTTTGCAGTATTATTTAATATCTTTTCTATTTACTTCATAATTAGGACTAGGGGAGATGGGGATAAAAATTAGTTCTTTATTCTTCTGACTCCTGACTCCTGACTCTTAAATTCTTCATTCTAAATTCTAAATTCTCCCAGATCATTTAAACTCAACATAAGACGGATTATTTTCTAGAATTATTATGTCCTTGAGTCTTGACTCCTTACCGCCAGCTTTAGCTAAAATTGTTCAACGCTTTCAACGTGCTTCAGATCCTAAACGTCGTTATGAACAATTGATCTGGTATGCTCAAAAGTTACCAGAATTTCCTGAAGCTGATAAAACCCCGGAGAATAAAGTTCCTGGTTGTGTTTCCCAGGTTTATGTTACAGCGTCTCTAGATGATGGTACGGTGGTTTTTCAAGGAGATTCTGATTCTCAGCTAACCAAGGGTTTATTAGCACTCTTAATAGAAGGCACTAAAGGTCTTACACCTACAGAAATTGTTGAATTAAAACCTGATTTTATTCAGGCTACTGGTTTAGATGTTAGCCTCACTCCTTCCCGTGCAAATGGATTTTATAACATTTTTAAAACCATGCAAAAAAAAGCTCTGGAATGTGATCAGTAAACAGTTATCAGTTATCAGTTATCAGTTATCCCTATTCCCTATTCCCTATTCCCTTTTTGATAAATGTGTGTTAGATAGAGAGTGATTCTCATAAAATCATCAAAATTGTTTTGAAATTGTTGGAAAATTATGATTACTAACGAAAAATCAACATCAGTACCTGTAACTGTTTTAACTGGTTATTTGGGAGCAGGGAAAACAACTTTGCTGAACCATATTCTTACTTATGAGCATAATAAAAAAGTAGCTGTAATTGTCAATGAATTTGGAGAAGTTGGAATTGATAATCAGTTAGTTATTGATGCAGATGAAGAAATTTTTGAAATGAATAATGGCTGTATTTGTTGTACAGTTAGAGGTGATTTAATTCGCATTATTGGAAACTTGATGAAACGCCGGGATAAGTTTGATCATTTAGTGATTGAAACTACTGGTTTAGCTGATCCTGCACCGGTGATTCAGACATTTTTTGTAGATGAGGATATGCAAAGTCAACTATCACTCGATGCTGTGGTGACGGTTGTAGATGCTAAACATATTTGGCAACATTGGGAAGCTGATGAAGTGCAAGAACAAATTGCTTTTGCTGATGTGATTTTGTTAAATAAAACTGATTTAGTTACTCCAGAAATTTTAGCAGAATTAGAGCAGCGAATCAGATCAATGAATGCTCTGGCGAAAATTTACCGCACCCAAAATTCAGAGTTATCAATGGATGCTTTGTTAGGGGTGAATGCTTTTGATTTAGAGCGGGCTTTGGAAATAGATCCTAATTTTTTAGGTGAAGATGCCCATGAACATGATGATAGTGTTTATTCTGTTGCTTTGGTTGAACAAGGTGCAATAGATGGTGAAAAGTTAAATGTTTGGATGTCAGAATTACTCGCTACTAAAGGTACAGATATTTTCCGCATGAAGGGAATTTTAAATATTGCAGGTGAAGATCATCGTTTTGTTTTCCAAGGTGTTCACATGATTTTTGATGGTAAACAAGATAGACTTTGGAAAGAAAATGAAACTCGTAAAAATGAGTTGGTTTTTATTGGTCGTAATTTGGATGAAGTTCAATTAAAACAAGATTTTTTAGCTTGTTTGGTTTAAATTAATTTGTAAAGTCATGAGTCAGTAGGGGTTTAGCACTGGTAAACCTTTACTGACAGTCACTACCTGCTTGTTAACCTTAAATGTTTTAAGTTTCCAAAAAGTCTTAAAGTTCTAATTTTTTAACTTTAAGTGTTGTAGGCTTAATTTAAGTTACTCTTGCATTTTGGTAAGAATGTTGAGATCATTTTCCACTAAGGTTACATTATGTAACCCAATAACCAATAGTATTCCCTTATATAAAACTTCTATATAAATAAGAAGTTAACCAGATTAGACCCAGACTTAATAACAAATACAAGATAATTAACTTTATGATGAATTTTTTAAACAGCCACACCGAAGATCAAGAAAAGTTTACCAATTTAGTAGAACTGCTAAGTTATAGAGCCAAATATCAACCAAATAGAAAAGCATATACTTTTTTACAAGATGGAGAAGTAGAAGAAGGGAGTTTAACTTACGCTCAGTTAGATGAAAAAGCCAGATCCATAGCCACCTATCTTCAGTCTCGCAAAGCTGCCGGTGAGAGGGTTTTACTGTTGTATCCACCAGGGTTAGATTTTATTGCGGCTTTTTTTGGCTGTTTGTATGCCAATGTGGTGGCAGTTCCTGTATATCCACCCAAACGCAACCAGAATTTATCTAGACTCCAGGCGATCGCCACAGATGCCCAAACCAAGGTAGCATTAACAGTTAGTTCTACCATTGAACTAATACAAAGTAAGTTTTCCCAAGTGCCAGAATTTGCGGATATGCAGCTATTGGCCACCGATACAGTGGACATCAGTCAAGCGTCAAACTGGCAACCACCGCAAATAAACCCAGACTCCTTAGCCTTCCTGCAATACACCTCTGGTTCGACCGGTAAACCAAAAGGAGTAATGGTCAGTCATTATAATCTACTACAAAACTCCGAATATATGCGGCAAGTTTGGCAGTGTGACTCAGAAAGCGTCATGGTGACATGGCTGCCAGTCTTCCATGACATGGGATTAATATTTGGAGTCCTACAACCTGTGTACACAGGGTTTATCTGCTACATGATGTCTCCTACGTCCTTTATCCAAAAACCGATCCGATGGCTTGAGTCCATTTCTCGCTACAAAGCCACCCACAGCGGAGCGCCTAACTTTGCTTACGAACTTTGCGTACTCAAAACTACTCCAGCAGAACGAGCTAACTTAGATTTAAGTAGCTGGCGTATGACTATCAATGGTGCTGAACCAGTCAGAGACACTACCATTAGTAAATTTACTGACGCATTTCAATCTTATGGTTTTCAATTAGCAACATTCTCTCCAGGTTACGGTTTAGCAGAAGCAACTCTAGCAGTGACATCAGTAGCAGTCAAAGAATTACCAAATTTCCATACAGTACAAACCACAGGGTTACAACAGAAACAGGTAGTAGAAAGTACAGGAGTGGGAAAAAATCAAACCTTTGTCAGCTGTGGTAAACCGGGAATTGATACCAAAGTAGTCATAGTAAACCCGGAAACACTTACCCAATGTGCGCCCCAGGAAATAGGCGAAATTTGGATTTCTGGATCTACGGTTGCCCAAGGATATTGGCAGCGCCCAGAAGAAACAAAGGAAACCTTTGATGCTTATTTACAAGACACAAAAGAAGGTCCATTTTTAAGGACAGGGGACTTAGGCTTTTTTCACAACGATGAATTATACGTAGCTGGTCGGATCAAAGATTTGATTATCATTCGTGGTAGTAATCATTACCCTCAAGATATTGAACAAACAGTAGAAGAAAGTCATCCTGCCTTGCGTTTAGGTGGTGGAGCAGCATTTTCTGTAGATGTGGATGGTACTGAACAGTTAGTAATTGTTCAGGAAGTAGAGCGTTCTTACTTACGTAATCTCAACAGTAAAGAAATTGTGGGTGCGATTCGTAAAGCTGTATCACAAAAGTATTATTTACAAGTTTATGCAGTATTATTACTGAAAACTGCCACGATTCCCAAAACTTCCAGCGGTAAAATTCAGCGTAGCGCTTGTCGGAGTGGATTTTTAGAAAAAACACTCGATGTAGTCGGTGAGTGGATACAAGAAAGTCCGCAAATAGTAGATTTAGAGCAATTACAAATAGAATCAGAATCCTCATGGGATAATATGAGAGATTCTACACAGAAACAAGAAAAAGCAGTAAAAATAGTTACTCAAAAAAGTATCGAAACCTGGCTAGTCAATTACCTGAGTGTGAACTTGCACATTCCAGCCAAAGACATGGAAATTACTGAATCTTTCGCTTATTATGGTATAGATTCAAACCTTGCTACTAGCATAGTTTATGAACTGTCAGAGTGGCTAAAATTAGATTTAGACCCGACTTTGTTATGGGAATACCCGACGATTGAATCTCTTGCTGAGTATTTAGAATTACAACATAAGCAATTAGAAACAGTTGCTTAACTTTGATTACAGTTCACATTAAGGATAAATAGTATGGATAGAGAACCAATAGCAATAATTGGTATCGGGTGTCGGTTTCCGAAAGCTGAAGATAAACAAGCCTTTTGGCAACTTTTGCGGGATGGGGTAGATGCTATTACCCAAGTACCTACAGATCGTTGGGATGTTGCATCTGTGCGTGAATTTACAGATAATACTCAGTGGGGAGGTTTTTTAGAAGACATAGATCAGTTTGATCCGCAATTTTTTAAGATATCTCCACGGGAAGCCATGAGTATGGACCCCCAACAACGGTTAGCGCTAGAGTTAGCTTGGCAAGCTTTAGAAGATGCTGGACAAACATTAGAGGATATCAACGGTACAAAAACAGGGGTATTTTTAGGTATTAGTAGTCATGATTATTACACTAAACTAATTGAGAACCCCAAAAATTTAGATGCTTATACAGGTTCGGGAAATACTCACTGTATGGCAGCAAATCGTATTTCTTACTTCTTTAATTTTACGGGTCCGAGTCTCAGTATTGATACGGCTTGTTCTTCTTCTTTGGTATCCGTTCATCTAGCTTGTCAAAGCATTTGGAACAAAGAATCTGATTTAGCTTTAGCGGGTGGTGTACAGGTGATTTTAGCACCTTGGATGACAGTTAGCTTTGCCCAAGCTGGATTTATGTCGGCTGATGGCAGGTGCAAAACCTTTGATAGTCGGGCTGATGGTTATGTTCGTGGCGAAGGTGCGGGAATAGTAGTTTTAAAACCACTTTCCCAAGCTATAGAAGATCAGGATTATATCTATTCCGTAATTCGAGGTAGCGCAGTTAACCAAGATGGACATAGTAACGGGTTAACAGCACCCAACCCCCGCGCCCAGGAAGCACTGTTAAGGGCGGCTTATCATCAAGCGGGTGTTTATCCTAGTCAAGTTGAATACATTGAAGCTCACGGTACGGGAACTAAATTAGGAGATCCCATAGAGATTAAGGCTTTAGGTAAGGTATTAAATGAAAACCGTACTCCAGGAAAATACTGTAGTGTAGGTTCAGTTAAAACCAACATTGGACATTTAGAAGTAGCTGCGGGAATTGCTGGGTTAATAAAAGTGGCGTTATCACTGAAAAATGGTCAAATTCCGCCTAGTTTACATTTTCAGGAAGCTAACCCTTACATTCCTTTTGATAAGTTGCAATTACGGGTAAATACTGAATTAACGCCTTTACCAGTACAAGATGAACCCGTTATTGCTGGTGTGAGTGCCTTTAGTTTTGGTGGTACAAATGCCCACATTGTGTTACAAGAATATCCTAGTTTTAAAAACAGCGATTTAGACAATCATAAAAATCAAATTTCTCAAAATCAAATTTCTCTGGAAGAAAATAATTATATTGAAGGTGAACTATGAATTTAAAAGAACTTTTTCAAACCCTATCTGGACAAAATATAGAATTGTGGGTTGAGGGGGATAAATTACGTTATCGTGCTGCGGAAAATGCCCTTACTCCAGAGTTATTAGCAGTCATAAAACAATATAAAACTGAAATTATTAGTTGGCTTTCTCAACCAAGTCAAGAGATAGAAACCTATCCGCTTTCTCATGGTCAAAAAGCTCTGTGGTTTTTATATCAACTAGCTCCAGAAAGTGCAGCATATAATTTAACTTATTCGGCAAAATTAGCAGATAATGTAGATATTCATGCTTTACAAAAAGCTGCACAGGCTTTAGTAAATCGTCATGAATCATTAAGGACAACATTTACAACTGTTAATGGTGAACCAATACAACAAATTCATCAACATCAAACAGTAGAATTTACTGTAGAAAATGCTTTTGCATTAAATCAGACAGAAATTAATAATTGGTTACTAGAAAAAAGTGCAGTACCTTTTAATTTAGAAACTGGGTCAATAATTCGCTTTAATCTGTTAGTTAATAATAAAGCTAAGAAAGAAAATATTTTATTAATTACCCAACATCACATTACCGGTGATTTTTGGTCATTGGGAATAATTTTAGAAGATTTGCAAGCATTTTATGAAGCAATAGTTAAAGATAAAGAACCATTATTACCAGAAAAAAGAAGTGAATATAGAGATTATATTCAATGGTCTGAGGAGATTTTAGCGGGAGAATATGGTCAACAATTAGGTAATTATTGGCAGGAAAAATTAGCGGGAGAATTACCCTTAGTTAATTTACCCACTGATAAACTAAGACCACAAAAACAAACTTATACAGGTAATTCTTTAATATTTAATTTAGAAAGCAATTCATTACAAAAATTACAAACATTAGCTAAGAAAGAGAGAGTATCTCTCTATATGGTTTTGTTGACAGCATTTCAAATTTTGTTGTGCAAATATACTAACCAAGAAGATATATTAATTGGTTCACCAACAGTTAATAGAAGTCGTCCCGAATTTGAAAACATTATTGGTTATTTTACCAATCCTGTAGTTTTAAGAGGTGATTTATCTGGAAATCCTACAGTATCTCAATTATTAGCAAAAACCAGACTTTGTGTATTAGAAGCATTAGAAAACCAAGAATATCCATTTCCCTTATTAGTAGAAAAACTGCAACCTGTTAGAGATGCAAGCAGAACACCAATATATCAAGTAGCTTTTGCTTGGGATAGAGTGAATCAGAGTGAGCAAGAATTTACATTATTAGACAATGAAAAATTAATTACAGAACCAATTATTTTAGGTTCAAAGGGTGCAGCATTTGATTTAACATTATCAGTTACAAATGAAGCAGATTCATTAATAATAACATGGAATTATAACACAGATTTATTTGCAAGTAACACTATAAAAAGAATATCTGGGCATTTTGTGACATTGCTAGAAGCAATAGTAGAAAATTCCCAAATTCAAATCAGTCAATTACAAATTTTAACAGCAGCGGAAAAACAAAAATTATTAAGAGAATGGAATCATACAGCAACGGAATATCCTGATAATAAATGTATTCATCAAATATTTGCAGAACAAGTTGAGAAAACACCGAATGCAATAGCGGTAGTTTATGGAAATGAACAATTAACTTATTTAGAATTAAATCAAAAAGCGAACCAATTAGCACATTATTTAATATCCTTGGGAGTTCAAGCAGATAGCTTAGTGGGAATATCTGTAGAACGTTCTCCAGAAATGATTGTAGGAATTTTGGGAATATTAAAAGCGGGTGCTGCTTATGTACCATTAGATCCAGAATATCCCCAAGAGAGATTAATAACAATTGTTGAAGATGCCCAAATCAAATTATTATTAACCACAGAAAAATTAGTTAATAATCTGCCTGTTAATCAAACACAGATTATATTATATGATCAAGAATTAAAAGCGATAGAAAGTCAAAGTCAGGAAAATCCGCATACACTAACAAAAACAGAAAATTTAGCTTATGTAATTTACACATCAGGTTCAACTGGTAAACCCAAAGGTGTGAGTGTGACTCATAAAGGTGTAAACCGTTTAGTCATTAATACAAATTATATTCAAATTGAACCAAAAGATAACATAGCACAAGTATCAAATTCTGCGTTTGATGCAGCAACATTTGAAATTTGGGGAGCATTATTAACTGGGGCAAAATTAGTAGGAATAAGTAAGCAAGTTGCACTATCTACTAGAGAATTTGTAGCTACACTTAAAGAACAAAATATCAGCATTTTATTTTTAACAACAGCTTTATTTAACCAAATAGCCCAAACAGAACCAACAGCATTTAGTACACTGCGTTATCTATTATTTGGAGGAGAAGCGGTAGATACTAAATGGGTGCAAGAAATAGTCAAAAAAGGTAAACCAGAACACCTATTACACGTCTACGGACCAACAGAAAATACTACATTTACATCTTGGTTTTTAGTAGAAGAAGTTGCTAATGATGCTACCACAATACCTATCGGTAAACCAATTTCTAACACCGAAATATATATTTTAGATCACAATTTACAACCAGTACCCGTAGGAGTACCAGGAGAATTACATATAGGTGGTGCAGGGTTAGCGAGAGGTTATTTAAACCGTTCTGAATTAACAACACAGACATTCATAGATAACCCATTTGACAACGGAAAAACCAAACTTTATAAAACTGGGGACTTAGTAAAATATTTAGCTGATGGCAATATAGAATACATCGGACGCATAGATAACCAAGTTAAAATACGTGGTTTCCGCATTGAGTTAGGAGAAATAGAAACCGCACTCAATCAGAACGCAGAGATACAAACATCCTGTGTGATAGTTCGTGAAGACAACCCCGGAAATAAACGCTTAGTAGCTTATATTGTATCAGATAAAACTCAGGCTGTTAGCGAATTAAGACAATATCTGCAAGGAAGACTACCAGAATACATGATACCCAATGCTTTTGTATATCTGGAAAGTTTACCATTGACACTTAACGGTAAGGTAGACAGACGCGCATTACCAGTACCAAGTATAAACACAGAATTAGCAGATAACTATGTTGCACCTAGCACACCAACAGAAGAAATATTAACAGCAATTTGGGCGCAAATATTAGAAGTTGAAGTGGAACAAATAGGAATAAAAGATAACTTTTTTGAATTAGGAGGACACTCATTATTAGCAACAAAATTAGTATCACGTATTCGTGAAAGTTTGCAAATAGAAATACCATTACAAACTGTGTTTGTAGCAGCAACGGTTGAGGAACAAGCATTATTTATAGAACAAGCACAAAAACAGAATTTACAAATAATTTACACAGAAATAACACCAAGAGAAGAACATCAAGAATTACCTTTATCTTATGCACAACAGCGGTTATGGTTTCTAGATAAATTAGAACAAAATAGTGCAACATACAACATACCAGCGGTTTTAAAAATCGCAGGTTCATTAGATAAATTAGCTTTAGAAAATAGCTTTCTAGCAATAGTCAATCGTCATGAATCATTAAGAACAAATTTTAGAGAAGTAAACGGAAAAGCACAACAGATAATTAATAAAAATTTAGAGTTTACAGTCGCAAAAATAGACTTAAAAAATCTTGCAGCAGAAGTAGCAGAAACAACAGCTAGAGAAATCATTCAAGAACAAGCCAAGCAACCTTTTGATTTAGCTAAAGACACCTTAATTAGAGCAACATTAATAGAAATATCAGACACAGAAAACCTGTTATTGATATGTATGCACCATATCATTTCTGATGGTTGGTCAATTGGTGTATTCATCAACGAACTATCAGAATTTTACAACAACCATATACAAGGAAAAGAAACAGAATTAAAACCCCTACCAATACAATATGCAGACTTTGGAATATGGCAAAAAAACTGGTTACAAGGAGAAGTATTAGAAACCCAGTTAAATTACTGGACAAAACAACTAGAAAACGCCCCCAAACTATTAGAAATACCCACAGATAAACCAAGACCAGCAGTACAAACATTTAACGGTGCGTATCAAAGATTTGCACTATCAAAAGAATTAACAAACAAACTAAAAAAAGTCAGTCAAGAACAAGGTGTAACCCTATTCATGACATTGTTAGCAGCGTACAACACCTTACTATATAGATACACAGGACAAACAGATATCTTAGTAGGAACACCAATTGCTAACAGAAACAGAAAAGAAATAGAAAGTTTAATAGGTTTCTTTGTGAACACCTTAGTAGTGAGAACAGAAATCAGAGAAAACAGTAAATTTAATGAAATATTAAATCAAACAAAAAACAAAGCATTATCAGCGTATGCACACCAAGATTTACCCTTTGAAATGTTGGTGGAAGCATTAGAAATAGAAAGAGATTTGAGTCACACACCACTATTTCAAGTAGTATTTGCTTTACAAAACGCGCCAATTTCAGAAGTAGAATTAGCAGAATTAAAAACTCAATTATTACCTATAGAAACAGGTACATCAAAATTTGATTTAACCCTGTCAATGGAAGATAAAAATGGAGAATTGATAGGTGAATGGGAATACAACAGCGACCTATTTAACAGCAGCACAATAGAAAGAATGACAGGACATTTTCAAACTTTGTTAACAGCAATAGTAGAAAATCCAACACTAGAAATAAACCAACTACCAATATTAACAAAACCAGAAAAACAAACATTATTAATTAAATGGAATAACACAGAAACAGAACATCAACAAAAAACAGTAATTCAACTATTTACAGAACAAGCAGAAAAAA
>RDXV01000014.1 GCA_004292695.1 Nostocales cyanobacterium
GGAGTCCTAGTTATTTTGCTATTTCTGTAGGAGGTGCGCCGCTAGAAATACTCAAGGAATATATTAAAAATCAAGAAAAGCCGTCCTAGAAGGACGGGGGTTGTATCCCATTATTTTCGGTCAATATCCTGATAAATCCCAAATGGGATGGCCGACTTATATTATATGTGATGCTGCTGATGATGAATTCCAGGAATATAAAGTTGTGGGAGAGGTAAAAGGTGGACACCCCAAGGATGAGTTTAGAAGTCTTCTTCAGGAAGTTCTAAGTAAGTTGGCATAAAAAAACCGAGGTATGTTACAAAATGTAAAATCGCTAAAAGCCCCTTTCCTCTCACCTTTTGCCTTTTGCCTTTTGCCTTGCCACAACGATAAAATTTAACGCCTACCTACTTAGATATGGTTGCTAGTGAGAGTTGATGATTTCAAATGATCTTACCTCTAGGACAGGACCGATCATAGATATTGTCATGATATCTTGGCGTATTTCTCCTGTAATTTGGGCGGTTTGTCCTGACTGGAGTAAGATTTTATCGGTACTTTTGAGAAGTTCGTAGGTAGTACCATCTTCTGTAACAAAAGCCCAAGCACCGAGTCCAATGTTGCGACGTTCTACTTTGCCTGTAATTGTAATCATTTGGTAATGGGTAATGGGTAATGGGTAATGGGTAATGGGTAATGGGTAATGGGTAATGGGTAATGGGTAGTTAGTGAACCTATGCCCAATAACCCATGCCCCATGCCCCATGCCCAATTAACTAACTTTCGTTTTTCAATGCTAACCGGGCGAGTCCGTAGCAGAGTAGGGCGTTGATAATTAAATAGGTACGGGCTAAGTAGCCATCACCTAAACCCCAGAGAGCGGGATCGTAAATAGCACTGATGGTTAGACAGGCTGCTACTCCTAAGCATGAACCGATGGCGAACCATTTCCAGGTGGTGTTTCCTAAGAGTAATACTATTAAAATCAGAGGAATTAAGACACTGGCAAAGAGGGGGTTTAGTGTTCCTGTTCCTTGGATGCTGTTTCCGAGTTCGGGGATGGAACTTCCTAAAACGCGGAATGGCCATTGGGGTAGATCAAAGATGTAAAATCCTTTGAGGAAGAATAAACCGGAACTACCAAATACTAAACCGCTGGATAGTGACCAACTCCAGGCAAAGGGGAAATAAGCTCTTAAAAACCAGGCGAGGAGGTATGAACCGACTACCATGAGTATTTTTGGAACTAGGGCGACTACTCCGCCATCTATCCAAAAGCCGGGGTTGATGTATCCGTTGTCTCTTAACCAACGGAAGAAGTCGTTAAAGCTAATTTGTCCGATGGTGGCGAGTTTGACTGCGGCTTCGGCGTTGAGTTGCCCTGCACCGTAGTAGTTTAGGCCGTCGTCTTGAATAACTCTGGCTGACTGTTGGAGAACGGTTAATATTTCGCCTGGTTCGTTAATTCCTGATGCTTTGATGAGGGCGGCGACTCCGGCGACGTGGGGGGCGGCCATGCTTGTACCTTGGAGTCCTAAGAATACGCCTTGGCCTTGTTCGTCTATGGTTTCTTGGAGTATTGTTCCAGAGTCGCTACCACCGGGGGCGGAAATATCTACTCCTGCACCGAAGTTAGAATAGGGGGCTTTTTCTCCGTCTGCACCGAAGGCGGAAACGCCGATGACGTGGGGATAACGGGCGGGGTAGCTTGCGCCGTCTGTGTTTTCGTTTCCTGCGGCTGCAACTATGACTACGCCTTTGTTGTAGGCATATTGGATGGCTTCTTTCATTAATTGGCTTTCACCACCACCACCTAAGCTCATGTTGATGACATCTGCGCCGTTGTTGGCGGCAAATTTGATGGCTTCGGCGATGTCTGCGACTGTGCCACCTCCGTCTGTGCTTAATACTTTTAAGGGCATGAGGTTGGCTTCGTAGGCGACACCTGCTACACCATATTTGTTGTTGGTGGCTTGGGCGACTGTGCCGGCTACGTGTGTGCCGTGGCCGTTGTCGTCGTCGGCGTTTTCTTTGTCGTTTACGAAGTCGTATCCTTTGACGAATTTCGTTTCTTGTAAGTCTCTGACTTTGGTGATGCCGGTGTCTATGACTGCAACTGTAATACCGCTACCTTTGGTTTCTTTCCAAGCGCCTTCGATGCCAATTTTATGTAAGTTCCATTGTTTGCTGTAATATTGGTCGTTTGGACCCTGGAGGGAGGGGGTGGGAGAGGTTGAGGATGGTTGTATTTCTCCTAGTGTGGTGGTTTGGGCGATGGGTATTGCTTTGTATATGTAGTTGGGTTCGATATATTCTGTGATTTTGGCTATGGTTGATTTTTTCAGTTCTTTTAGTGTTTGGCGATCGCCTTTGATGATATATACGTTGTCTTTGGCTGAGTATTGGTTATCTAGTCTGGGTGTGACGTTATATTTCTGGGCGATCGCCTCTAAGTCTTTTTGTATAACTGTCGCTGGTGTGTCTTCCCGAAAGTCTAGTAAGATGGTTTCAAATTCACCGTTGTTTGCTAATCCGTTGATATTCAGAAATCCGAATATGGCAGCAATCAAACCGATGATAAATAAGCCTGATAGTATAAGTCTTCTCATATCAACTCATTACGGCTGCTTGTCAGTTAAACCACTACCATAACTCATAATTAGGATTTCTAGGCCTGGTTGTTAGTCTTTATTGTTCATAAAATTCTGCTAGTTCTTGCATTAAATTGATACACTGCTTTCCTGTCATACTACTGGGTTTTAATGTTGTAGATGGGGAGTATTTCAAGAGCAATTTTTTCACTTTCTCTGATTTTAACTGTCCCAGGTTGACTGCTTTCATTGACCACTCAACAAACAAACGACTTTCTATGGGTACAAATTCGATTAATTCTGGGCTATGATGACGGGTGTCACGGGATATGCGTTGAAAGGTTTTACTGACGACAGCGCGATCGCCTTCTAATATCTGCAAAAATACAGAATCTCCATAACATAACATTCCTGTAATTCCATCATGTTGGTTATTTTTATCTGATTTCTGCATGATCTCGGTTAAGTCATGATAACTCAGGTTAGCTTTTCCGTAGCTACTGTAAATCAAGCGGTATAAGTTCATAATTCCTCTGATTTTTGCTTTGTTATTTTGCTCTTTTCTGTTACTTTCTATTTCCAAGCAGTGACAAATAAGCTAAAGTTTGTTGTGTTGATGGGCTTTAATTAGAATCTTACTCAAGCAAACATCTGATATTCTCTTGCTGATTAATTCCATTAATTGTAGATTTTACCTTGTATTTAAAATTACGTTCTTCAATGCCTACAACTTTTACTATACTCAAGATGTTTGTCACTTAAACAGGTTTAATTTACTGGATTTATCACAATAACACTCACTATTAAAGTGCAAATTTTATTTTATGTATTCCTAGTAATTACTTATTTTTAGAGTAATAAATAAAACTCAATATTAAATATCAACAGGTAGTTAATAAATGAATTCAATTTCTTACATTGCGTACCTTTTATTTATGTCAATGAATATAAAATATTATATTAATTACCATGTCATTTAGGTGCAAGTAGTGGTAATTAAAATCAGATAGCTACGAGTAGATACAGTTATTCTTGTATTGTACCAGACTAGAAAACGCTATAAATTAAATTTTTTGAGAGATTTTTGGAGAATTGTTTGGCATAATTTAAAAAGTTGACATATTTTTCCCTATAGTTAATTGCAAATTGTGAATTATGGAACGTGGACTATTGTGGTTGCCATTGTTGGTAGGATTTTTTTGGTTAGCTTGGCAAGGTTCAAGGGAATATCAAAAAGTAGAAGCATATAAAATTTGGGCAGAAAATTTTGAACGTGCTAAATATGATATTTATGCAGTTATGGGTCAAAAAGGTAATGAAATTACCTGGGGAAAACCGACAACAAAGGGAACAATTGACGAGTCTACTTTTAGTTTACTGAATGTTGAAAAAATACAATTATTGGTAAATAATAAATCAGTAGAAACAGAAAACCCACCCCCAAAAGGTCGAAATATTGAGTTAGAATTTATATTCTTTGAAACTGGTAAATCTGTGAAAGTTCCTTTTACAGAAATTCCCTTAGCTGCAAAATGGGGTAAGTTTCTCCAAGAATTTTTACAGAGTTTAAATTCTCAAACTGAAAAAGTTGATAACAATGAAAACTAAAAACAGATTAATACCTGTAGCTTTAACCATAGCTGGTTCTGATAGTGGTGGTGGTGCGGGTATACAAACTGATTTAAGAACCTTTGCTTTTCACTGTGTACATGGAACAAGTGCAATTACCTGTATTACCGCCCAAAATACTCTCGGTGTACTCCGGGTTGATGGAATGGTTGCTGAGGCTGTAATTGCCCAAATTCAGGTGGTGGTGGAAGATATTGGGGTACAAGCGGCAAAAACGGGAATGTTGCTAAATCAAGAAATTATCACCGCTGTAGCGCAGGAAATCAGAACTTTAAATATTAAAAATTTAGTAGTTGATCCGGTGATGGTATCACGAACGGGAGCGCAGTTAATAGATGATGATGCAATTCAAACTTTACGGGATCAATTAATTCCCCAAGCGGCTATTATTACACCAAATCGTTATGAAGCACAAATTTTAAGTGGTTTAGAAATTACATCTTTAGAAGATATGCAAACCGCAGTAAAAGTCATCTATGAAAATTTGGGAACAAAAGCAGTTTTAGTTAAGGGTGGGGGAATGTCTGGAGATGTGAAAGGTGTGGATATTTATTTTGATGGAGAAAGGTTAGAAGTTCTCACAACTCAACAAATAGATACGAAAAATACTCATGGTACTGGTTGTACTTTGTCTGCTGCAATTACCGCTAATTTAGCTTTAGGAAAAGATTTATGGACTGCGGTAAATGAGGCTAAGAAATATGTAACAACTGCATTAACTTATTCTTTGGATATTGGTAAAGGACAAGGACCGGTGGGACATTTTTTCCCGTTGTTAGAAACATAAAAATTGTCAGAATCGAGATTTCTAGGATTCAAGGATTAACAGGATGTTAAAATATTAATTATCATCTTTCCCAAGATTATGAATACTAATTAATATCTGTTCTGTTTTTAACGAGGTACAGCATACAATTTATCACCAATAATTCTACAAATCTGATCAACTAATTGACTATAAACCAGATCAGATAACACGGGTTTTGAGTCTTCTAATTCTACCTGTTCATATAAATCAATCCAGGATTTACAACCGCCATATTTAGGTGAATAGGGGATATGTTGTACTTGGGGTAATTTGTAGGTACGTAACAAGAGAACAAACAAAGGTTGATTAGATTTCCATTTGAGGCGATCGCTAATAAAATGCTCATTCCAGATATGAAAAGGCAATAATTCATTAACTGTAGATTCATCTGCAACTGGTAAAATATGGGTAATTTCTGCCCAACTATTCATAGAAATTGTTTCTGGATGCCATCCTGATGTGACAGGATAAACTAAATTAGCATATTCATCTTTGAGCATAAAAGATTGTTGATGTTCATAGGTAGGATAGAGTAAAACCTGTTGATGAGCAACCTTAAAGCGTCCTCCTTCTTCATGGATACCACCTTTACGCAGTAACATAATTGTTTTGCCATTTTCTAAAGCATTTACAGCTATAGACCATTCTTTGAGAGCATGAACAGTATTAGTAATTTTCATAAGCATCTAAATTAATTAGATATTTTTGATACGGGTGACAAATGACAACCAATAAGTAATCAAACTAAAAGTTGATAGGTTGCCTCATTACTGTAACAGTTGACAGTTGACAGTTGACAGTTCCTCAATTCTAAATTCCTTATTCCCTATTCCCTTCTTCCACTGATAACTGACGAACTGTTTCTAAATGAAACAAAAGATAAAGTTTAGTAAACAAGTGATTGCATTATAATTTGGGGATGCTATATTTATTTTCATAAGGACACAAGAGAAACAACAAACCAAGCGGGTAATGACCACAGTGTCCCCTGTCAGAAGCCCAAACAAGATTTAGCATAAAACTAAAAAAGTGGCATTCCAACTATATGTCAGTAGTTGCGCCAAATCCCAAAGCGGAAAAACAGGAAAATGCTAAACTTGTAGTTTTAACTATCCACCTTAGTTATTGACCCTCAATTACTTACTTAATCTAAACAATTTGATACTTAAAGATTCGCTAGAACCTGATCAACCTTGATCAGGTTTTTAGGTGTTTATAGAGATTTTTATGAAAATATATGAAAATATATGATATTCAAAAAACTATAACAGTAATTACTTTAACTTTGCTTACAGTTTCCTGTGAAGCAAGAGAAAATGAAACTACTGCAAATAGTGTTAAACAACCAGTAAATAACCCAGTAAATGTAAATAATATATTTAATAACTCCCCAAATATTACTTATGGAGACCTAATAATTCAGAAATCTTCTGATTATATTATGATTCCGGTAAACTTACCTGATCAAGAACAAGACGCAAATCTTGACTTAAATCTTTCCCGTTCTTATGAGAGAGATAAAAAAACTTATAATATGATTTTTTATCATCAAAAAACAGGTGAAACTCAGTTACTTTTAGATAAAAAAGCAATTATTAAAGATTATAAATTACTAGAGATAAAATCCAAAGATAAACCAAATAAAGAATTTTGGTTATTTCAAATTATTGACAAAGATACAAATAAAGATCAAAAATTGAATAACCAAGATGCTGTGATAGGTTACATTTCCGATTTATCTGGTAAGAATTTTAAACAGATAACTCCCGATAATACTCAACTGATAAATTGGGTAATTCTCCCCAGTGAAAATGCTATTTTACTAAAAATTATCAAAGACTCTAACCAAGACCTAAAATTCACAGATCCAGATAACACAAACTTTGTGAGAGTGAATTTAGAGAAACCAGAAATAGGTAAGGAAATAATTCCTAATGAATTAGAATCAAAAATTAAGTCCTATGTAATTAAATAACTTGATCCCCCTATATCCCCCTTAGAAAGGGGGACTTTAATTTAATTTAGATCCTATATGATTAAAAACTTGATCCCCCTATATCCCCCTTAGAAAGGGGGACTTTAATTTAATTAATTAATTAAAATTCCCCCCTTATTAAGGGGGGTAAGGGGGGATCTAAATTAAACCTGAGATAAAACCCAATCTCGGAAAAGAGGGTTTATTTGATCTGGTGCTTCATCATGGGGACAGTGACCAGCAGTGATAAAATATTCTGTTAATTGGGGATAATATTCATGGAATTTTTGGGAACGTTCCCGCGCTTTCATCCAAGGATCAGCTTCACCCCATAATAACAATAAAGGACGAGTTAATTTTTTCAGTAACACATCCACTTTTTCCCCTTGAGGAGTGCTAAAAACAGAAACAAATACATCTAAAGCACCTTGATCAAAAGCTGGACTTTGAATTTCTGCAACTAATTGATCTGTAATTGCAGTTTGATCTAAATAAACCTTTTGTAAAGTCCTACGAATTACCCATTTTTGACGTACATATTGAAATAATAAAGCCTGAAATAACTTTTGTTTAAAAGTCCATTTTACAAGTTTTTGAATAGGGTTTTGTTGAGGTTGAATTTGTGTTTTTGCTGTTTCTGGTTCAGAAAATGGCCCTGCACTGTTGAGTAATACCACCCCGGCCACAAGTTCAGGATATTCTGCACCTACACACAAACAAGCATAACCACCCAGAGAGTTACCCGCGACAACGGTTTTTTCTCCAATAACTTCACTGATAAAATCTCGCAGTTGTTCCCTCCATAATTCCCCACTGTATTGTAATTTCGGTTTTGCTGATCTACCAAAGCCTAAAAGGTCAATAGCGAATACTTGAAAGTCTTGGCAGAGTCCAGAAATGTTTTTGCGCCAATGGTCTGTGGAAGCGCCAAAACCATGTACTAAAAGTAATGATGGCCGCTGGGGGTGTTTTTCTCCTGCTTGTACGTAGTAGATTTTATGTCCTCTCCATTCCCAGTATTTTCCGGGTATGGGGGTAGTTGAGGGTGCTATAGCTGTTTGCATATTAGATGTTAAGTATTGTTAATAATTTTAGATTAGCAGTTTAGTGGTGAAGTGAGGTAAGTAAGTTGATATAAATGGGTTGTATATTTTGCTGGTACTGAGTTTAAAACATATTTTATATCAGATATATTTGGCTAATTAAGATAATTAATATACCAAAAAATAGAATTAACCTATTTATTTTCAATCTGACAAATTGTCTTTTGACGAAATTATAAAAAAAGTCATAAATAGAAATATGGGCTATATCTACAACTCATTGCCCTAAATTTTGTTTATTCACAAAAAGGTAGTTATGGGATTTTTGTCAGACCCCATTATATTGTCGCGCATACAATTTGCTGTGACTAGCGTATTTCATATGTTATGGCCTGTCTTAACCATCGGCATGGCGGGTTATTTAGTAGTAGTAGAAATTCTCTGGTTGCTCACAAAAAACCCTGATTACTACCGTCATGCACGTTTTTGGTCAAAAATCTACATTCTTAATTTTGGATGTGGAGTCGCATCTGGAGTTGCTTTAGAATTTGAATTTGGTGCTAATTGGTCTCCATTTTCTGTAGCTGTTGGTGACTTTTTCGGCACAATTTTAGGCTTTGAAGGCACAATGGCATTCATGCTAGAAGCCGCCTTTTTAGGCATCATGATCTCTGGTTGGCATCGTGTACCTAGTTGGTTACATTTGCTCTCAACAATCATGGTTTTTGTCGGTGCAAGTCTATCTTCTTTTTGGATTATTGTCGCTAATTCTTGGATGCAAACACCTGCTGGTGGTGAAATGGTGAATGGTAAATTCATCGTCCATGATTTTATCCAAGCTATTTTTAATCCAGCAGCATTAAATAGTTGGTTTCACATGGTTTTGGCGATTTTAGAAACTGCACTATTTGTAATTGGCGGAATTAGTGCCTGGTATATTCTCAAAAATCGCCATCATGCTTTCTTTAGTACATCTTTCAAATTGGCTTTAGCTCTAGCTATTTTTGTCACTCCTCTACAACTATTTGTTGGTCATATCAGTGGTGAAGAAGTTTATCACAACCAACCCACAAAATTAGCTGCTATAGAAGCAATTTGGGATACTATTCCCGCTGGAAAATCCGCACCTTGGACAGCGTTAGTTGCACCTGATATAGCTGGAGAGAAAAATCATTGGGAACTGAATATTCCTCACGCATTAGGTTACATCTTAGAAATGAAACCCACCCTTTCTGAACCAGTGAAAGGTTTAAAAGAATGGC
Source organism: Nostocales cyanobacterium (assembly GCA_004292695.1). Taxonomy (GTDB): domain Bacteria; phylum Cyanobacteriota; class Cyanobacteriia; order Cyanobacteriales; family Nostocaceae; genus Okeanomitos. Next base: position 9,291 of record RDXV01000014.1, read on the forward strand.
AACCACAAGATAGACCTCATGCTATCGGTCTTATTTTCTATTCTTTCCGGATCATGGTGGGAATTGGTTTCTTTTTATGTGGGTTAATGTTGTTCAGTGTTGTTCAATGGTTACGTGGTAAACTTGCCATAGAAAATATCACTAAACAACGTTGGTTGATGCGAGGTTGGATATTTGCCGCGCCTTTAGGATATCTGGCTGTGGAGTTTGGTTGGATAGTGCGAGAAGTGGGAAGACAACCTTGGACTGTCTACGGAAAAATTAGAACAGCAGATGCAGTTTCTCTTCTCCCAGCAAATACTGTTCTCACTTCATTGATAGCCTATACAGTTATTTATTTGTTGTTGTTTAGTTCTGCTTTGTACTTTGGTAGTCGCATTGTTCGCCAAGGTCCAAATTTGGAATTACCACTACCAACAGGTAGTAATGAAAGAGAATTTGTGGGTGAGTTTGTAGGGACTAAAATTCGGGAAGGAGAGGTTTAATGGAAACATTGGAACGAATATTACCAATAGTTTGGTTTGGTATTATTGCTTTATTTCTCTCCATTTATTTGATTACTGATGGTTTTGATTTAGGAGTGGGGATTTTAACTTTAAGGCGCAAGAATGAGGAAGAAAAAGGCATTTTGATTAACACTTTAAGTAGTGTTTGGGACGCTAATGAAACTTGGTTAGTGTGTACTGGAGGGGCTTTATTTGGGGCTTTTCCTCTGGCTTATGCCACAATTGTCAATGCTCTGTATATTCCAATTAGTTGTATGGTAATTGGATTTATTTTGCGGGCGGTGGCATTTGAATTTAGAGAACATTCCCACAATAAAACTTTTTGGAGTATTGCCTTTGCTGGTGGTAGTTTATTAGCTACTTTATCTCAAGGATTAATTCTGGGTGGGGTTTTAGCTGGAATCAAAGTTGATAGTACAGGTGCGTTTATTGGTGGGATTTGGGATTGGTTAAATTTGCCATCAATTCTCGTAGCTTTAACTGTTATGCAAGGCTATGTGATGATTGGTGCAACCTATCTAATTATCAAGACAGAAGGTGAACTACAAAAAACCTACTATCGCACAGCTTTATTATCAACTTGGGCGACAGTTATTGGGGCAATTGTGATTACTGCTGCTGTTCCCGTGTACTATGAAAATATACGCGATCGCTTGTTTCATCAACCAGAAGTATTTATCTTTGCATTAATTCCTATACTGGCTCTTTTAGCAGTTAGCAGATTAATTTACAGCATCAATGAACGTCAGGAAATGACACCTTTTATTTGGGCAGTTGTGGTCTTCTTAATTACAACTGTGGGTTTAGCTTTTGTTGTCTTTCCTTACATTATTCCTACCCAAATCACCATTTTTGAGGCTGCTTCTTCCTTTAGTTCTCAAGTTTTAATGATTACGTTCATTGGCTTTTTTGTACCGATTATGCTGTTCTATAATGCCTATCTATATAGAGTATTTCGGGGCAAAATAGTTAGTAGTCATTACGGGGAATAATAAGCTGATAAACCTTTAATTTGCACAACCAGGGCGGGCAGGATGCCCACCCCACAAGAGTTTTAATTTTATATAGTATACAAGTTAAATGTCTAACAGCTGATCTAAATTCTAACTGAATTTAATTATACAGTATACAAGACAGTATTTAGTACGGTATACCGTATTTTTTTATTATGTCAAGCCCTTGCAAAATATATTTACAAAATGTTATATTCATTTACATAAGAGAACAAAAAAGAAAAAAACATGACAGTTAAAGGCTTTACCACCAGCGAATTCGGTCAACTCAACAGCTTCGCGATTGAACCCAAAGTATACGTAGACGAAACCCCAAGAGTAGGTTTCACAGAATACGCAGAAAAGCTGAATGGACGTTTAGCCATGATTGGCTTCGTTTCACTCATAGCTGTAGAAGCGATTACAGGAAATGGCTTGATTGGATGGTTGACAAGCCTGTAAATTATTTTTCATTCCACCAATACAAGATTAAAAGAGGAAAACTATGAGAACTGATTTTGATTTTTCCAACAAAGACTTATTTGCACCAGTTGTATTTCGTGCCGATTTTAATAACTTTGAAACAATTAATGTTAACCAAGCCTGGTCATTATTTTTCAGTGCAGGACAAGACGATAAAGGATTAGGACAAGAAACTGAACTGGGCAGATTTTTTACCAATGTTTTAATCGCAGTAGGAGTAACAGGAACTCTTTGGGCAACTTTCTTTAATAACTTGGGATAAGAAGTTGACGGTGAGTTATAAACTGAATAATTTTCTAAGAAGTCTCTGTTATTAGAACACAGACTTCTTTTAGTTTGAATATTTAGCAATTCCCATTCCAGTAAGGTACAATTATTGATAATTAAACGCAGATGGACGCAGATAAACGCAGGTAATTTTGTCCTTTTTGGTGTTCTTCTTGTCTATCCCTACGAGATGCTTCGCTGGTAAAAGAGTAATACTTTGACTAATTTTAATGAAAGTTAATCACATATTCTTTGAAAATGGGAGATAAATAAAACAAAATTTTCTCTTCTGTAATTTTGTTAATTAAATATCTTTGTTGTAGAGATTCTAAACCATTAATAAAGTTAGTGGAAGATAATTCTAAGGTGATTTTTAAGGCACTTTTTAAATCTTCTCTGGATACAGGTTGATCAAATTTACTTAATGCTACAATAATTTGTTGTTCAATGGGTGATATATTGTGAAATATTTGACTGAATAAAGATTGAATTTCTTGAGTAATAATTAATTCCTTTTCTGCTAAAAATTCACTAACTTTACCATTAAAAATATTTTTAATTAACATAGTAATACTTTTTAAAAACAATGGATTACCTGTATATAATTTAATTAAATTTAACCAAGTATCTTCATCTTTTAATCCGGTATTTTTGAGAATATCTATATTTTCTAATCCTGATAATTTTAAAGATTTGATGGCATATAATTCTTCATCTAAACATTCCATTTCTGGACATTGTTCTTGACTGATTAATATGACACTACTTTGATGTTTTGTTTCTGTAATCATTTTAAATAAAGTTTGATAGTCTTGATATTATGGTTGATATTTTCCCGCGAATTGATGAGGAATAAAGATATTTTGTAAATCATCAAGGATAATTAAACATTTTTTATTGGTGAGAATATCAAATAATTGTTTTAATTTATCATCTAAAGTTTCTTGGGGTTGTTCTTTGCAAATATTCAATAAGTCATTAATTAGTAAATTTAGGGATTTGGGAAATTTTAAACTTCTCCAAATAATAACTTCAAATTGTTGGATATTTAGATCAATAAATTTTCTCACAAGGGTGGTTTTACCAATTCCAGATAATCCTAAGATGGAGATGAGATTGGTATTTTGGTTTAATATCCAATGGGTAAGGTTTTGTAGTTCGGTTTCTCTGTTATGAAAGTTGATGATTTGAGGTGCTAGGGTTAAATCGTGATTATTTGATTTAGTATTTATATTAGTTTCTTGAGTTTTTTGATTAGAATGATTTAAGGTTTGTGGATGATAAAAACTATTATTATTTCCATGTATATGATAAACATTTAGAGAATGTGGAGATGATTTAATATATATTCTTTCTAATGTAGAACGAAAATTAGTTTTTTTAATATCTTCACCTAATGCTTGAGATAAAAGTTGCCATAATTCAGCACCTATATCTCCCACATGATTTTTAGTAACATTAAATTCTTGAGCAATATCATCATAAGTACGTCTTTCCCATGTTCCCTGAACTACAGCAGTTTGAATGTCGTCTAAATGCTTTCCAGTTTTTTCAAAGATTATCTTATCAACAAATGTTACAACTTCGTTTACATTCATAGAATTTATACATGGTAAAGGTTGTAACCATTATAGCTGAACATAATTTTATTTTTTCCGATCTTTTCCGGTTTTTTTCTTAATATTTTGTAATAAAACTTCCTATTAAATCAGAGATTTTCCGATCACAAGATTGATAAAAATGTTTATAATTGAAAAAGCTGGTAAAATTTAAGGAGACTGTAGAAGTTGATTATTCTTTGTACACATAATAATGGTGGTGTAGGTAAAACAACTCTTGCTGTTCATGTTGCTGGTATTTTGATGATTAGAGAACAGCGTACACTTTTAGTTGATTGTGATGATCAAGCTGATTTTTGGCGCTTTCACACAGGTGATTTCCCTACCAAACCAAAAGATCAGAAAATCTATCAACCCAATAATACCATTATTTGGAATAAATCAAGAGATCCCATTGAATCAATAATTAAGAAAAGTCAATACGATCATGTTGTTTTAGATATCAATAGTCCTCTACAAAATACAGTTCAAACAATTTTAGGTAACGATCCTGATTTGATTTTAGTACCTATTAATAACTCTCAAAAAGAAAAAGCATTACTTAATCTTCCCAGAACCTTAAAAGTTATTTCAAATCTTGAAGTTAGATCTGGTTCTAATCCACAGGTAATTATTGTTCCTTTAGGTATATCTAGAAATTCCATAGATGAAGTAGTTAATAGATTAGACTATAACAATAAGCCACGAAGATATAAGGTTTTTAGTGAAATGGGTGATTGTCAAGACCAAATGCAAAGAGCTATCTATAGGGATCGCCAATATATCTGGGATTATGATGATTGTGAAAATTTCTATGATTATTTTGCTGATTTATTGGATTACTAAAGGAGTTTAATTATGTCTTTAAACAATAATAGCTGTCATATTGAAGAGAATGATTTTTTAGTAAAAGAGGCTATTAATGAAGGAACTGAATTAGCTGAAAAAACATCTGAATCTAATCATAATGAACAGATTAGTGTTAATTTTACTCGGTCTGAATTACAAAAAATGCAAGACTTAATATCAAGTCTAAATTTAAGTCAAGCAACCTTGCTGGAATCTGCTATTCAATATGTTTATTTTCGTTTTACTTCTGATCAAGAAAATACTAAAAAAATTATCGAAGACGATTCACAAAAATATAACATGGAATTAGAACAAATTAAATCAGAAAAATTATCACGAAAAGATAGTGATAAATTTTCTATTAAAATTAAATTATCTGATCCAATAGCTGATAAAGTAGAAAAAATAAACATGCTTGATAAAATTAATGAATGTATATTTACAGGAGTTAATTTACTTTATCAACAACTAATAGAAAACTTTAAATTAGTTCCAAAACAAAAATAATATGGATTATTTAGGAATAGATGCTATAGTCAATGGAATTATTTATTCTCATGTATCAGTAAAACAGGACTTGGGAAGAAGATTTGCTGCTCATCTAGGTTTAACACCTGGAAAATCAGGTAATGATGGTGGAATAGATGGTTATGGCACAATAGATAATGAAATAATTTACTTTCAATCTAAATTATCCCAAAATACATTAGATGCTTCTTATGTAGCTGATTTTGTAGGTAATTTAGTTATTCATCAAGCTGATATTGGTATTATGTTATCAGGTGTTGGTTATACAGATGGTTTTTATGAACGCTTACAAGCAGCTTGTAAAAGTAAAAAACTTAACACAAAAATTAAGTTTCATTTATTAAGTCTTGAGGATATTTTTGGAGAAACTGAAAAATTTGAATTAGCAATTCAAGATTTACCACCATTACGAGATTTAAGTAATGGGGCATGGGCTAAATATAAATAAAATACTTAATGAGGAGTGGTTGCCATTTTGGATATTATTTCGATACTTTTTGGCTAAATATTTTAAATTTATTTTAAATTTCTCTGATATTCAGGAGTTAAATCAATATTAATTAAAAAAGAATCATTCTGCATCAATTCCTTCCCACATTTTTTCTAAAGGTATTCTTTTTCCTGCTTTCGCTTCTTGTAATGCTGTTTTTAAACTTGCTTTAATTTCCATAACAGACGTATCATCAGAATCAGTTTCATCTGATACAATAATAATCACTCTGGCTTGTTTAAGTGCATGAATTTCTAAAGGTTTATCTAATAATAATTGACCTTTTTCATCAAGTTTTCCCATGACTTCAAATGCTTTCATTGTTTGACCTCAAATAGATAAGAATACAATTATAGCTGAACATAATCCACTGACAAATATCCTTCAATTGCTTCATATAAATTGTGTAAAAGTTCTTCAAAAGAGTCTCCCTGAGTAGCACAACCAGGAAGAGAAGGAACTTCTGCCCAATATCCACCTTCTTCTGCTTCATGTACAATAATTTTTAGTTTCATGATGTTACCTTTAGTTACAAGTTGATATAATGGGTTCATTGACTCTACTATTGTGCTAAAAATGCGGCTTTAGCTGTAGCATAGCGATCTCAAATAATTGAATTGTCTACTTCATTTAAACTAGGAAATACTATATGAAAAATTAAGTTTGACAAGTTGTCTTTTGACTAAGTGGTGTATTTAACTCAAAATAGCTGTTCATAATATCAACATTAATAGCCCCTCACATTGAAAAAGTAACTAAATTCCCCTATTCATATAACCAAGCATGAAACAGCAACTATTATTAACATCTACCACAACAGCAGTCATTATCCTAGCTGGTAATTTTTGGGGCGTTACCAAAACTGTAGCTCAAACGAGTAACACCCAAGAAGTAACCATTAATTTTCAAGGAAGAGTCGGTAAACAACCATTTGAATGTGGTAAAACCTATACTTTAGGTAAACCAGCCACAAAAGTTACTGCTGCCGATTTTCGTTTTTATGTATCTGACATTGCCTTAATTGATAACAAGGGTAAGACTGTACCTGTGAATTTAAAACAAGACGGAAAATGGCAATATCAAAATGTCGCCCTCTTAGACTTTGAAAATAAATCCGGTGGTTGTGCTAACGGTACAATCGAAACACGCAATCAAATTGTTGGGACAATACCCAAAGGTAATTATCAAGGCTTACAATTTACTTTAGGTGTTCCCTTTAACCTCAATCATGCTGATTCTGTCATTGCACCCTCACCATTAAATCTCACTTCTTTATGGTGGAATTGGCGTTTTGGTTATAAATTTGCGCGTTTGGATTGGGAAAATCAAAATCATAATTCCCCGATAAAACATAGTGAAAAAGGTGAAAAAGCTCAAGGTTTTCCCATCCATTTAGGTAGCACAGGTTGTCAAGCTGCTGAGGCAAATCAAAAACCATCAACTTGTAGTAATTTGAATACATCCAAAGTCATTTTTACCAAGTTTAATGTTAATAGAAATGTCGTAATTGCTGATATTGCTACCTTAATAGGAAATACAAATTTAACAATTAACCAAAAAAATACTCCTCCTGGTTGTATGTCATCTCCAGATGATAGTGACTGCAATGTGATTATGAAGAATTTCGGTCTACCTTTTAATGGTAAACCTGCTGCTAAACAGAGATTTTTTAGAGTTGAATGAAATTATCTCGCTGGTTCACTTTGGCTATAATTTTTCTGTTCTCAGTTTGTTTATCAATTGGACTGAGTACAAAAATTTTTGCATCTTCAACTTCAGAATATAGCTGGAATATTCCTGCTTGGATGCCTAAACCAATTGTACCAGCCGATAACCCAATGAATTCCCACAAAGTTGAATTGGGAAGGCATCTTTTTTATGAGAAACGTTTATCAATTACAGGTGAATTTTCCTGTGCTTCTTGTCATCTGCAAAAATTGGCTTTTACTGATGGGAAAACAGTAGCAGTGGGAGCAACTGGGGAAAAACATCCTCGTAATTCCATGAGTCTTGCGAATATTGCCTATAACCCTGTATTAACTTGGGCTAACCCTTTAATGACAAAGTTAGAAAATCAAGCGTTAGTGCCAATATTTGGAGAACATCCAGTAGAAATGGGGATGGTAGGAAGGGAGAAACAAATATTAGCAATGTTGCAAGATGATGCGAAATATCGGCGGATGTTTACAGATGCTTTTAGTAATGAGCAAGATGTTATTAATCTCAGTAATTTGACTAAAGCCTTAGCCGCTTTTGAACGCACTTTAATTTCTGTAAATTCTCCCTATGACAAATATCGCTTTGGTGGTGATACTAATGCAATTTCACCAGCAGCAAAACGGGGTGAAAAATTATTTAATAGTGAAAAGTTAGAATGTTTTCACTGTCATGGTGGGATTAATTTTACAGATTCAGTGATGCACGAAAAATTAGCCTTTCAAGAAATTGCTTTCCACAATACTGGACTTTATAATATTGATGGTAAAGGTTCTTATCCACCAGATAATACAGGTGTTTATGAAATTACTTTTAAACCAACTGATATGGGACGTTTCAAAGCTCCTACTTTGCGAAATATTGCTCTCACTGCTCCCTATATGCACGATGGTAGTATAGCAACTTTGGAAGAAGTTATTGATCATTATCAAGCTGGTGGTAGAACTATTCATGCAGGAGAATTTGCTGGAGTTGGTAGTAAAAATCCTTTCAAAAGTAATTTTATTAGTGGGTTTAAATTAACTGAAAGTGAAAAACAGGATTTACTAGCATTTTTGCAAAGTTTAACTGATGAAAAGTTTATTAATAATCCTGGTTTTAGTGATCCATTTCCAGAAACTAGGTAAAAAATAATTAAAAAAATCTGGCTCTTCATGGTTTATTTATTTGTGACTTGTAGCCCTGGACTATTGTTTTAGTTATTTTAAAAGTTTTGGATGATGATGTTAGGGACTTCCAAATAAAAAATATGCCAACATTTTTTGTAGTGCGGATATCTGCCCGCTAATAATGAAAGGCAGGATGCCTACCCCACAAGATGGAATAATTTATTTTATGGTATTCCCTTAAAGGGGATGTAATGAATGTTTTCGTGTAAACCGAACTTGAAAAATTAGGGTAAACCGAAAATATTAAATAGCGAAAATATCGGTACGGTAATCATCATTTTGATGGTGATAAAAGCCGAATTTACACTTTTTGAGAATAACCATAACATGATAATCACAGAGTTAAAGAAAACAACTCAAAACCAACAACTAACAATATAGAGGTAAAGGTATATGACACTCATTCGTTACAACCCCTGGAAAGAAATTGAAAATCTAGAAAGTCGTGTAAATCGTTTATTTGAAGATTTTGTACCTGCTACTTTAAAAGAACTTAATCAATTAAATAATGTGGCAAGAATTCCCGCTGCGGAAATGACTGAGACTGAGGACGCTATTATTCTCAGATTGGAAGTTCCTGGTATGGAAGCTAAGGATTTAGATATTCAAGTTACTGAAGATTCTGTTTCTATTAGCGGTGAACGGAAGTTTCAAAATGATGTCAATGATAAATCTAAAACCAGAAGTGAGTTTTATTATGGTCAGTTCCAACGGGTAATTCCTCTACCTGTAGCTATCCAAAATACTCAGGTTACTGCTGATTATAAAGATGGGATTTTACATCTGACTTTGCCTAAGTTGGTGGAGGAAAAAAATAAGGTTGTGAAAATCAATCTTGGTTAATTTTAATGATTGCTTGTAGTTTGTAGTTTATTGTTTCCTATTTGGCCTGGTTGTTGTATACAACTGGGCTATTTTTTTGTTCAGAATTATATTTTCAACGCAGATGGACGCAGATTAACGCAGATGACTGATGATATACAAAATTGTAGAAGTTGAATGTTGAAATGGTATAATTAAATTTTCCATTTTCATCTTTGTTTGTAAATCTCTGTTGTTATGAATAATAAAGATAATAATTATTGTCTACAAGTTACTGGTAAATCAAAATTATTGGGGGTTATTGGTGATCCTATAGAACATTCTCTTTCACCTGTGATGCACAATGCTGCATTAAGTAAGTTGGGTTTAGATTATGTTTATTTACCTTTTCCTATTGCACCGGAAAATTTAGAGGTGGCGATCGCCGGTTTTGCTGCGGTGGGTGTGGTGGGTTTTAGTGTGACTATTCCTCACAAACAGGCAATTATTCCTTTATTATCAGAAATTTCTCCTGTTGCTGAAGCTATTGGTGCGGTGAATACTGTAACTCGTCAAGGTGATCGGTGGGTGGGAACAAATACGGATGTAGAGGGTTTTATTGCTCCTTTACAAACTACCTATCAACAAAATTGGAGTCAAAAGCAAGCGGTAATTTTGGGTAATGGTGGCGCTGCAAGGGCGGTTGTTGCTGGTTGTATTCAATTGGGTTTTTCAGAAGTTCATCTGGTAGGAAGAAATAAAAATAAATTAGATGAATTTCGCCAAAGTTGGCATAATTCACCTTTTGTAAATAAGTTTGAGGTTCATGCTTGGGAAGAATTATCAAACCTAATTTCTCAAGCTAATTTATTAGTTAATTCTACTCCTGTGGGAATGTATCCTCATGTAGATAATTCTCCTTTGAGTGCTGCGGAGATGGCAAATTTACCAACTGATGCGATCGCCTATGATTTAATTTATATTCCTAAACCTACCAAATTTTTACACCTAGCAGAACAACAGGGGGCGATCGCCATTGATGGTTTAGAAATGCTGGTTCAACAAGGTGCAGCAGCGTTAAAAATCTGGTTACAAAGAGATAATGTACCTGTGGATGAAATGCGTCAAGCATTAAAAAATCATTTAGGAATATAAGTCATAAGTCATAAGTCATAAGTCATTAGTCATTCTCCCTGTCAACTGTCACCTGTCACCTGTCAACTGTCACCTGTCACCTGTCACCTGTCAACTGTCAACTGTCAACTGTCACCTGTCAACTGTCACCTGTCAACTGTCACCTGTCAACTGTCAACTGTCAACTGTCACCTGTCAACTGTCAACTGTCACCTGTCACCTAAGTTACTGTGGGTTTTTCATGTATCTTTCTTGTCCTTGGGAATTGAAAAGAACTACAGGTAAATTGGAATTTTCGCTAATTACTCCTAAAGCTTGTTGTAAGGTACTAAAATGATTTTGCAAATTAGGACTACCGCTTAATAATCTTTGATCATAGTCTGGAGTTAACCTGACAATAATCCGCCCATTTTCAATATTGAAGTTACAAAAACGTATACCATTTACACAGGTACTATTAAGATCAGCACGGGTTTGGTCTAAGTTGCCATAGAGTTGGAATTTTTCCTTAGCTTGTGCAGCAGATTGAGTGTATTCTGCTATCAATGCTTGGGCTTGAGTGTATTGTGTACTGTCTGAAGAAACTTGTTGAGCGGTACTGACTGCTTGATCCCATGCTGACACTGCTGCTTGCCAGTTGTTGCTATTTTCATAGCTTTTTGCTTGACTAGCGAAACTCACAGCTTGTTGATAGTTCTGAACTGCTCTAGTTTCCCTAGTAGCAGTTGCACTGACTAAATCCAATTGCTGCCCATAATTTTTTAAGAGGTTTTCGGCTTCTGTATATGCTGCACTGTTTTGGGGAATACTTCGTAAGGTATTTACCGCCTGTCTCCAACCAGATTGTACTCTTTGCCAGTCGGTGGCTGATTTAGCTTCAGCTTGGCGTTTTAGGGCTGCATTGGCGATGGTTTTGGCTGTAGCTAATTTTTTCTGCCATCCTTCTTCTGTTAATAGTTGCTTATTAACGGATTTTAGCTGATTTTGATAAGTTGGTAGTTTAGCTTTGACTATCTGACTAAATTCTGGGCTAGATTTAACAGACTCTAGAGGTGCAATTGCTTTTCGCCATAAATTTTGTCTATTGCGAAGATCATCTATGCTAGTAGGTGGTTTTTGGCTACTCTGTTCAGCTTGAGATCCTGTTTGTAAACCTTGAATAACTGAGTTAATTTTTGTTGATTGTTGTGAAAAATTGTTAGTCAGTTGTTGTGCTTCTTGATAACGAGGGGAAAATTGAGGAATTGTTTTTAAGCCAGAAATAGCTTGATCTATCTGTTGCTGTAGTGGGATTAATTCTGTTTCTGAAGTAGCTTGACTGAGGAGAGTTTGTGATTTGGTTTTTAACTGTTCTGCGGTTTGTAATTCTTGACAACTACCAATTATACAACTACGAGTCATAAAGAACGCACCACCACCAAAAACTCCGGTAATGACTAGGATGATACCTATAATCACAGGGATGGGAGGTAATTGTAATGGTGGTTTTTTCCTGTTTGTTAACTCCTCTGCATTTTCAAAGGGATCATAAACTTGCTCGTCTGGTGAGGGGTATTCTATCTCTCCATCATGATCTTGATCATCTATTAATGATACTGGAGAACCAAAATCATGATTTTGCTTACGATCTTCTAACAATGAATTATCAGAGCTAAATGTGACATCTGATCTAAAGGAGTCATGAACATCATTACTGATATCTGTTTCTGCTTGCAAGAAATTATGATGATCACTCACATCACGATCAGTGAGAATTGTTTCTGAGTTTAAGTCACTGTTATTACTTAAAATAGTTTTTGAGTTATTTTCCTCTGTTAAAGAACCAAAGGTAGGGGCGGGTGTTTGATCATTTGTTTCATCATCCATTAAATAGCTAAACGGATTGTTGGTAATGATGTCTTCTGTAATAGGATTGGCCATTTCTGGTATATCCAGTGGTGGGAAGATTACCTCTTTACTATGACCATTACCATTATGACCATTACCATTGTCATCTATCTCATTGTCATCGCTGATGTCTGGTATTTGCAGTTCTGGAAATGCTGGAACTTCTTTTGCTTGAACTGTAATTAATTTTTTCTCATAAGGCAGTTTATCCCCGGAAACCCTGACATAAAGTTGTATTTTTTCATTATGATATTGGGATTGCCACTGTAGTGATTCTTCCAAGACTGCAAAAATTTTATCTGTATCAACTGAGACTCCTGGTGGATGTTGGGTAAGAATCATCAGTTGTTCATTTTTCAAAGCACATTTAACTTCCAAAACTGGTACAGCGGGAATTTCTATCCGTAATTGTTCTTGTAAGATACTGGAGAGTAGTTGTATATCTTCTTGCTGGAATGCTACTTTCATAATGACTACACCTAGTGTTCTATATACTTTTTATTATTTTGGAGCAGGTGAAATAAACTGTTGGCCTTTGTTACATAAGGATACATAAATTTGGAAATCCCCTGTTGTTAATTTTAGATATTAATTTCTAGAGAATAGTTTCTAGAGTCTAAGTTTCTGATCTGATCACAACACGGGTAATCAATGTTTATCTAAAGGTTTTGCTTTTTTATACTACTAGATAATCAAATTGGCAATCTTAATACGAGTATAATTTATCTAGAGTAAAATATACAAGTATATAGTAGTATTTTTTTTAACTTGTCATCGAGAAGATGTAAGCTAGTATTTAATGTATTGGTTAATTTACCACTATCACCTGATTAGATAAAATTGATTTGGTTTAAATTTATTTTTTGGTTATTTTCTGACAACTCAAGTGTAAATATATAATCTAAATGCTGTGTGATTAAGAAATAAGCACTAAAACATTTAGAATTATTAATACAAGGTGTGTATCAATGGACTTATTGGAATACCAGGTTAAAGAATGGTTTGATCAGATGGGAATTCCCGTTTTACCATCTCAAAAAATTGATCATCCTACGGACTTAAAACGTTTAAACATAAGTTATCCTATCGTTCTCAAATCCCAGGTATACGCAGATGATAGGGTAAAAGCTGGGGGGGTAAGAATTGTCAAAACTACCATTGATGCTGTCGCTGCTGCTCAGAATATCTTTAATTTGCCCATTTGGGGGGAATTACCGGAAGTCATACTAGCAGAGACTAAATATGATGCCAAGAAAGAACTTTATTTAGCGATAGTTTTAGATACAGCTATTTGCCGTCCGGTATTGTTAGGTTGTAAAGAAACAAACATTGATTGGGAGTTTCCGGGGGAAAAAATGCAGTATGTGGTAGTAGAACAGGAGTTCTCGCCATTTTACGCGAGGAGACTGGGGTTAAAAATGGGCTTACAGGGTGCGTTAATGCAGTCGGTAAGTGACATCATCGAAAAAATGTATAAATTATTTGTTGAGAAAGATTTAGACTTAGTAGAAATTAATCCTTTAGCGGTTAATGCGGCTGGTCAGGTAATGGCATTAAATGGTAAAGTCAGAGTCAATGATAGGGCAATTAACAGACATCCAGAAATAGCCAAAATGGCCGCGAAAATGATTGCCCGTAAAAAAGGTAACAAGCATAATAGTATTTTCGGTGATTGGGATGGAGTAGAAATTGAAGGTGAAATAGGGATATTAGCTAACGGTACGGGTTCAGTGTTAACTACTATAGATGCGGTGGTGAATGCTGGAGGTAAACCGGGAGTATCATTAAATTTAAGACATTCTTTTTTCACAGATATCAAACAGACAACATTTTGCGATCGCCTGGAAAAAGGGTTAAAAGTTCTTGCTCATGATCCTAATATCAAAGTAATTCTGATTAACTTTTTGGGAACTATTCCCGATATGAAACAGATGTCAGAAGTGATTACTAATTTTGTACAAATAGCAGATACAAAAGATATCAAAAGTTATCTTGCCAATGGTAGTAAATCTAAAACTAAAACCTTGCCTAAATTAGTGATTCGTTTGGCTGGAGTTGAGTTTAAGGAAACCAGAAAATATTTAGATACTTTGGCTAGTGAACATCAAAGATTAATAGTAGTTGAAAACTTAGATGAAGCCGTTACCCAAGCTGTGAATCAGACAAATAACCAACCAATAAAAGAAATAGAACTAGAATCAGAACCAAAGAAACCAAAAAATACTACAAGAAAACAAAAAACAGAAAGTAAGAAATAGACAACATAAACTAGAAAATCACAAATAATAAATTGTGTAAACTGTATGAACTTAAAATCAGATAGTAAAGTTTTAATTCAGGGGTTTAGTGAGTTTATCTCAGCGAGTCACATCACCCAAATGAAAGCTTATGGAACTAATTTAGTTGCTGGTGTTGCCCCTGGTTTTGGTGGACAAAAAAAGTATGATCTGCCAGTATTTGATTTAGTAGAAGAAGTAACATCCAAATTTGGGCAAATTGACACCACAATTATTTGTGTAGAACCCTATCAAGTTTTGGATGCTGCTTTAGAGGCGATCGCCTCTCATATTCAACAAATAATCATCATTTCTGCGGGTGTTCCACCTTTAGACATGGTGAAATTACTCCGCACCACAGAAAGTAATGAAATTTTAGTAGTTGGTCCAAACAGTCCGGGAATAATTGTTCCTGGTAAAATCCTTTTAGGAACTCAACCGAGTGAATTTTATACACCTGGAAATGTGGGAATTGTCAGCCGTAGTAGTACCCTAACTTATGAAGTAGCATGGGAACTAACCCAAGCAGGATTAGGACAATCAATTAGTGTTAGTATTGGTAGTGATCCTATTGTTGGTTCTTCCTTTTCTCAATGGTTGCAAATTCTTGATGAAGACGAAACCACAGAGGCGATCGTTTTAGTCGGCCAACCGGGGGGAGAAAGTGAAGAAAATGCTGCAAGATACATTACTGAAGCGATAGATAAACCAGTAATTGCTTATATTGCAGGTAGACACGCACCACAAAGTAAATATTGGCATCAATCGGGAAATTTAGCCACTGTTGTTAAACGTGATCCTAATTTTGGTACAACACAAAGCAAACTAGCAGCTTTCCAAACTGCAAAAGTACCCATTGCTGAATCTCCTGCACAAATTCCTCAGCTATTGAAGAAGGTAATACATAATTGAAAGTAGAAGAAGCAACTAGGTTGAGGTTAGCAATGAAAATCACAAATGATTTAGCATCTCTTTATGAGATTGAATATGATCAATGGTTAGAACAAACGATTAAAGTTTTAAAACAAAACCAATGGGAAAAATTAGATAAAGATCACTTAATTGAGGAATTGGAAGAATTGAGTCGCAGAGAAAAGAAAACACTAGAAAGATTCCTTGAACAAATTATCAGACATTTACTACTGCTGCAATATTGGCATACTGAATATGATTATAATGCTAATCATTGGCAAGCAGAAATTTTGAGTTTTAGAACTCAACTCAATGAAGATTTAAGCAAAAATTTACACAATCATTTACAGGAAAATCAGACCATAATTTATGAAAAAGCTCTCAAATATGTGAGACAAAAAACAGGTTATAACACTTCTTTTCCAGAAAAATGCCCCTATACTCTCGAACAATTACTAGATATTAACTGGTTGCCAGAAAATAATTAAATGACAAGATCACCAATAGTTGATAGTTGATAGTTGATAGTTGATAGTAATAAATTTACCAATTACCAATTACCAATTACCAATTATTTTATCTCTCCAATAATTGAGGTAAATAATCATAACCATCTACACCAATAACCGAGATTATTTTAGGGCGATTTTGTTGTAGTAAAAGTTGGAACTGATCCTCTCCTAATTGTCGTTTAATTGTTGTTAGTAACCCTGCTGGTTGTTGCCATTCTGGGGATGATATTTGCTCTAATAAATACATCCCTAAACTACCGGTATAAATAGCTTTTTCAAAATTGAGAAGGTTATAATATGCTTCTGCTAAATATGCTAAATTTCGACCTTGTGTATATAAATCACCGGAAACTTGAGCAGTTCTAAAACCAAATTCTAAATATTTGATTGCTTCTTGATATTGTGCAGTAACTAAATAAGCAATTCCCAAACTACTAAAACATAGAGATTGAGTTTGAATATCTCCGGTTTTTTCTGCTATTTTTAAACCTTGTTGTAAATAATTAATAGCAGATTCATAAATTTCTGGTTCAGTGTTTTCTAATTGTTGTGCTTGCATAACTTCAGAGTAACCTAAACTTACCAGAGCGTTGGTTTCTCCGGTTTTGTCTCCCGTTTGTCTACTTAATATTAATGCTCTTTGACTATAATTTATTGCTTCACTGTAATTTTTATCTTGTACATAGGTACGACTCAGATGATTCAAATTAGCAATTTCACAGGTTTTATCTTGAGTATTTCTCAATATTTCTAAAGCCTGTTGATGAAAATTAATTGCTCGATCATATCTTCCTAATGCTCTTTGAGAATAACCTAACAAAGTTAAAATTCTCGCTTTTTCCTGTGTTCCTTCCGCAGATCGTAAAGGTTCATCTAAATAATCAAGTGCGTCTTTTAAATAACTACCAGAAAATGATGCAAAAATCCCACCATATAAAGGAAAATAAGGACGTTGGGCAAAGGTTCGCAGAATTTGTAACATTATTTGGGAAGCGGAATTACTAAATGTTATGGCTTGACTTTGTAAACCATTAGCTAATTGACTCCAAATTACTGCAAAGGTTAAAAATGTAGAAATTGATAATTTAGGACTTGCTTGAATATCATAAGCCTGTTTATCAAACCAAGCAATTAAACCTCTTTGTAAAAACTGTAAAACTATGATTAATTCTACCCAATTTTGTAATGTGAGATTTGCTTGTTTTTGGGTAAATTCAATAATAGATTCTTCTTTGGCTAAAGTCTGAAAAAATGTTGTGGGAATTTCACTTTTAACTAATTTTCCCCAACTTGCCCAAGGACCACTTTCTCCGGGTACTCCTCCAAAACCAAGGGCATTTTTTTGTTCATACATCCAACTGAGTAGGTTTTCTTGGATATGTTGCCAAGTTGCGATCCCTTGGGTGATACCTGTGGATATCTGCGTTAAATCTGGGTTAGCGGAGGCAAATTGTTGTAAACCTTTGGCTAGTTGTTGTAATTGTGATAAATTTAGGGGGTTTTTTTGATTTGGATCAATGTAACGGATGAATACGGCTAAACGCTCTTCGTTACTAGCAATTGTTATTTCTCTGACTGCTGAGGTGATGACTTCTGTGGTTTTGTTTTGTTCTTCCCAGCGGTGATATTGTGTTTGAATGGTTTTAATGGCTCTTAGACTGCGGGTGGCTTTGGCTTTTTTGAGTTCGTCTGTTTCTCTGTCTACTTGGGTTTGGATGGTTTGGAGGCGATCGCCCAATGCTAACTCAAATATTTCACTCGTACCGGAAGTAATAGCTTTGAGTAACATTTGATATACCTGTTCTACGGAACTAATTTTACCTTTGAGGGTGGTTTCGACTATTTCATCAATTAATGTTAGGTATTTATCTTGTAGAGATTCAGACACTTTAGATAATAGGGAATATAACAACAATTTCTATTTTATCTCAAGTTACAATATAATTGTTAACTCAAGCAGGATATACACTAATAAATACTCAACATTGATTCTAGAAATCATATCTTTGATAGAAATTAAGGATTGTTAAAATCTAACCTTACAGATGTTGTATAAAGATAATGGAGGCTGATTTTATCTATGACTAATATTATTATTTCTAACTTAGATGATGAAATGAAATATCGTCTGCTAAAATAGCAGTAATTTAAAGTTATAGGAAAAAAATAAATGATCACATTAGAAATGGCAATCGCTAAAATTAAACAATTACCTCTTGAACAGCGCAATGAAGTAATTAAATTTATCGAGTTCTTAGAATTTAAAGCAGGAAACATTGATATTATTTCCCAACAAACAAAAGCTACAAAGAATTACCCACTGAGAGGAAAACCTATTACCATTGCTAGTGATTTTGATGAACCCATGCCTGAACTGTGGGAAGCATTAGCAGAATGATTTTACTAGATACTCATATTTGGCTGTGGTTGCTTCACGATCCTAGTCAATTATCACAAGCAGCACAAGCAGCTATTGAAAGTGAAGAATCTCAAAATGGTTTATTAGTTTCCGCTATTTCTGTTTAAGTAAGTGTGCGATAGTGAAGCGCACCGAAGGTATCGCTTTTTGGGATATGAGCAGAACACTAAATTACGGAAAAAACCACCTTTGCAACATTTTGTAATAGATTTACCACCCCCCAAGTCAAAAATCAATCAATGGGTTAGTATTTCTATGAATGTTGTCAAAGTATAATTATGACTAAAACATTTTACGTAAGTCCTAGCACTGGTGCAGATACTAACCCCGGTACTCAACAAGCACCATTCAAAACCATTACCAAAGCCTTAAAAACAGCCAGTATTAACGATAAAATCAGACTGGCAAACGGAAACTACAATTCTGCTAACGGTGAAATATTCCCCCTTACCATCTCCGTCGGTGTTACCCTAGTTGGTAATGAACCAGACAGTGGTAATGGTGTGTTCATAGAAGGTAGTGGTGTTTATCTTAGTCGTACCTTTGCCCGTCAAAATGTGACCTTTGTATTGTTAAATAATGCCGAATTACGAGGAGTTACAGTTACTAATTCTGACGTTCGTGGTACTGCTGTTTGGATAGAATCCAGTACACCAACTGTTACTAATTGTACCTTTATTAAATGCAAACGAGAGGGTGTTTTTGCCACTGGTGACGCTAACCCTGTAATTCAAGATAATATTTTTCGGGAAAATGCAGCAAATGGTATTTCTATGGCCAGAAATTCCCAAGGTAAACTACAAGGTAATATCTGCGTTAACACAGGTTTTGGAATAGCTATCAGTGACACCGCTTCACCTACACTGACGAATAATAGCATCTCAGAAAATCGGTCTGGAATTGTAGCTTCTGGTAGTTGTCGTCCGATTTTACGCAATAATCTGATTGAAAAGAACACAGATGATGGTTTAACTGTGATTTCTCAATCTTTACCTAATCTTGGTAGCATTGATAGTCCAGGTGGTAATACTATTCGTAATAATGGTAAGTTTGATATCCAAAATGCTGGTAGTAATACTCTGGTTTCTGTGGGAAATGAAATAGATTCTACTAAGGTTAAGGGTAAGGTTGAGTTTGTGGTTATTTCCGCACCAGAACCTACACCTATTCCAGAAACACAACAACCTTTACCAGAACCACAACCTATTCCACAACCTATTCCAAAACCAGAACCCCAACCCATTCCCCAACCCATTCCAGAAACACAACAACCTTTACCAGAACCACAACCCATTCCCCAACCCATTCCAAAACCAGAACCACAACCTATTCCCCAACCTATTCCACAACCTATTCCAAAACCAGAACCCCAACCTATTCCACAACCTATTCCACAACCAGAACCCAAACCGACACCAAAACCTGTATTAACTGATATTGGTAATCATTGGGCGGCTGCATTTATTGAAGAATTAGTGAAACTGGATATTATTAAAGGTTATCCAGATCAAACATTTAGGCCGAATGCAACGATGACGAGGGCGCAATATGCAGCTTTATTAGTGAAGGCGTTTAACCCGACAAAAAAACGAGAAGCTATTAATTTTAAAGATGTGTCTGATAAATTTTGGGCTTATCAAGTAATTCAGCAAGCTTATCAAGGGGGGTTTTTGTCTGGATATCCTAATAATACCTTTGCACCGAATCAAAATATTCAGCGTGTACAAGTAATTGTTTCTTTGGTAAATGGTTTGGGTTTATCTCCCACATCAAAAACTAGCAGTGTATCTTTTGATGATGAAGCCAAAATTCCTAACTATGGCAAAGATGAGGTAATAATTGCTGCACAAAGAAAAATGATTATTAATTATCCAAGTTTGAATTTATTTAATCCTACCCGTGATGCAACAAGGGCGGAAGTAGCAATGATGGTTTATCAGACATTAGTTGATGCTGGCCGTGTAGCTGCAATTAGTTCACCTTACATTATTGTGGGTTAAGAATACTGCGATTGATTGGGTAATGGGTAATAAAATTATAATTACCATTACCCATTACTCATTACCAATTACTAATTTTAACAATGTTATTATCTTCCCTCATTGAAGCCAATAATCTGGAACAAGCAATTGCTCAGACACCTTTAATTGTAACAGCAGATACTCTGGCTACTGAGGCGATCGCCATGATGAGTAATGCGAGGGGAAGTTGTACTCTTCCAGAATCAGAACTTGATTATAATTATCTGTTAAATGATTGTCGAGCTAGTTGTGTTTTAGTGACAGAGCAAGACAAAATATTAGGTATTTTTACAGAAAGAGATGTAGTCAGATTGAGTGCAGAAGGGCGAAAAATCGCTGGACTCAAAATTACTGAAGTAATGACTCATGATGTGATTACAATTAAACAATCTGAGTTTACGGATATTGGGGTGGCGTTAAACATATTTGAACGTTATCGAATTCGTCATTTACCGATTTTAGATCAGCGGGGAAAAATATCTGGAATTGTTACCCATGAGAGTTTACGACAGTTATTAAGACCTGTGGATCTGTTGCGATTAAGGGTAGTTGCAGATGTGATGAATCTGCGAACAGTTAGAGCATATCCTAATGATCCCGTGATTAATATTACTAAATTAATGGCGAGGGAAAATGTCAGTTCAGTAATTATTGTCGAGGAGAGAAATTCCTTACAGATACCTGTAGGAATTATGACAGAAAAGGATATTGTCCAGTTTCAAGCTTTAGGATTGGATTTGGAGAATGTTCAAGTCTATTCTATCATGAGTAGTCCAGTATTTAGTTTATCTTCTGTTGACAGTTTGTGGTCAGTATTAATGTTGATGCAAACTAAGAGAATTAATCGAGTTGTGATTACTGGTGAGCAGGGAGAATTACAAGGAATTATTACCCAAACGACCTTATTAAAATCTTTAAATCCTGTAGATATATATAATTTAGTAGATGATTTAAAAGAAAAAGTATCACAGTTAGAAACAGAAAAATTTAAACTATTAGAAATTAGAAATGCGGAATTAGAAAAAGAAGTAGAAAACCGGATTACAGAATTAAAAAAACAAGCAGAAAGAGAAAAATTGGTAAGTGGTATTACCAGCAGAATTAGGAAAACATTAGACTTACAAGAAACCTTAGATGCAATTGCCACAGAAGTAAGACAATTTTTAGATTGTGATCGTGTGATTGTGTATAAATGCCATGAAAATGGACATGGTACTGTTATTGCTGAAAATGTAAAACCAGAATGGATATCTTTATTAGGACAAACAGTAAGTGATCCTTGTTTTACAAAAGAGTGGGTAGAAAAGTACATTAATGGCAGAATTCAAGTAGTAGATGATATTAGCACTGATGATATGACATACTGTCATCAGCTATTATTAGAAAGTTTGCAAATTAGAGCCAAAATTTTAGTACCAATTGTAGTAGCAGAGCAACTCTGGGGATTAATGTTAGCTTGTGAGAATGGCACACCTCGTAATTGGCAACCCCAAGAAACAGAATTATTACAACAATTATCCGTTCATGTAGCTATTGCTATCCATCAAGCTGATTTACATTATCAACTACAATTAGAATTACAAGAAAGAAGACGTGCCGAAATTGCTTTAGCCTCATCTGAAGAACTTTATCGCGCCACATTAAGTAATATTTCTGATGCCTTATTTATTACAGATGAGCAGGGTAAATTTACTTTTGTTTGTCCTAATGTAGATGTAATTTTTGGTTATTCTGATCAAGAATTAATGGCAATAGATAATATTCAAAATTTACTAGGTGAAGATTTATTTAATCTTGAACAATTAGCAATTGAGGGAGAAATCAGTAATATTGAAACAGACATTTTTGATAATAAAGGGAATAAACATACAGTTTTAGTAAATGTTAAAAAAGTGAATATAGCTGGTGGTACTCATTTATATACCTGTCGTGATATCACTGAACGCAAACAAGTAGAAAAAGCTCTCAAAGATAGCGAAGAAAGGTTAAGAACTATCATAGAAACAAGTTCTAGTGGTTTAATTACCGTTAATAGTCAAGGAGCAATAGTATTTGTTAACCCATCAGCAGCTAAAATGTTTGGGAGAGAACAGGAAAAACTGATAGGTTGGCCGTTTGCACTTCCCTATGATTATGACACCCATCGAGTCCAAGAAATTGAAATATTGCAACCATCTGGCCAAAGACGAACAGTAAATATGCAAGCTGCACCTATAGAGTGGGAAAATGAAGAAGCTTTTTTGATGTCAATTGCAGATATTACTGACTTGAAAAACACAGCAGAATTATTACGTCAAAGTGAAGCTAAATATCGTTTATTAGTAGAAAATTTACCTGTGGGTTTAGTAGTTCATGATGTAGATTCTAGTATTATCAACTGTAATGCTAAGGCCTGTGAACTGTTGGAATTGACAGTTGATCAAATGCAAGGGAAGACAGCATTAGATCCAGCTTGGTGCTTTTTGAAAGAAGATGAAACTAAGATGTATTTTTCTGAATATCCCATTAGTCAAGTAATTTCCACACTACAACCCTTGAATAATTATTTGGTAGGAGTTAATCGGCCTAAGAGTAAAACATTAATTTGGTTATTAGTAAATGCTTTTCCCGAATTTTATAATAATGGGACTTTAAAGCAAGTAGTGGTTACATTTGTAGATATTAGTGAAAGACAAGCTGCCCTGAAAGAACGTAAACAAGCAGAATTAGAATTGAGAAATAGTGAAGAAAGATTTCGCCAAATTGCGGAGAATTTACCGGAAGTAATTTGGATGACTAATAACAAAGGATCAGAAGTAATTTTTATCAGTCCTCAGTATGAAAAAATTTGGGGGCGTAGTTGTGAAAGTCTTTATCAGAAACCCCATGACTGGATAGATGCAATTCATGAAGATGATCGAGAAAGGGTGAAAAATCAGTTTTTAAATCAGGCTGCTTCGGGGGAGTATGATTTAGAGTATCGGATTTTCAAACCAGATGGAAAAGTGCGTTGGATTAGAGATCGAGGTTTTCCTATTGCGAATGAGGATGGAGAAGTTTACCGCATTGCTGGGTTTGCAGAAGATATTACGAGCAGTAAAGAAGTAGAAGAGGAATTACGACAATTAAATGAACAATTAGAAGCCAGAGTGGAAGAAAGAACTAGGGCTTTACAAGAATCCCAGACGATGTTGCAATTGGTTTTAGATACTATTCCTCAACGGGTATTTTGGAAGGATAAACAATCAATTATTAGAGGTTGCAATCAAATGTTTGCAGAAGATGTCGGTTGTACTCCAGAGGAGTTAATTGGTAAAGATCCTTATGATATATCTGCAACCTGTGAAGAAGTTGATTTTTATTTGGAATGCGATCGCCGGGTGATGAATTCTGGTGAAAGTGAGTTACATATCCAGGAAACTATACATAAACACGATGGTTCTGTAATGTTAGTTGAAACCAGTAAAGTGCCATTACGTGATGCTAATGGTGAAATTATTGGAATTTTAGGAACGTATGAAGATATTAGTAGTCGTAGAGCGGCTGAGGATGCTTTACGCTACAGTGAAGAACGCTTCCGCATTGCTTTAAATAATTCACCAATTATTGTATTTAACCAAGATTTAGATTTACGTTACAGATGGATTTATAATCCTGGTTGGGGTTTACAAGTGGAAGAAGTAATTGGTAAATTTGATAGTGATATTTTCTTACCAAAAGATGCAGAAAAGTTAGAAAACTGGAAACGCCAAGTTATCAATACAGGTAAAGGAATTAGAGAGGAAATTGTCATTGGGACAGAAGATGATTTTACTTGTTATGTGTTAACAATAGATCCTCTACGCGATCGCAATGGCGATATTGAAGGGGTGACTTGTGCGGCTTTAGATATTACTGATCGAAAACAGGCAGAAATGGCTTTACAAGAAAGTCAATATTTAATTAAAAGAATTACCGAAGCCAGTCCAGATATTCTTTATATTTACGATTTGCAAGAAAAACGGAATATTTACACAAATCGAGAAATTGTCAGATTATTGGGTTATTCTGCCACAGAAATTCAATCAATGGGATCAACATTATTTTTAGAACTTGTTCATCCCGATGATCTCCCTAAAATTGCTATTCACCATCAGGGTTTTGCCACAGCTAATGATGAAGATGTGCGGGAAATTGAATATCGAATGCGCGATCGCCAAGGTAACTGGCATTGGTTTTTAAGTCACGATACAGTATTTAGCCGTAACCATGACAACATTCCTACCCAAATTATCGGGGCGGCCTTGGAAATGTCAGAACGTAAGCGCATGGAAGCTGAACTCAGACAAACTAACGCCGAACTTGCCCGTGCTACTCGGCTTAAAGATGAATTTTTAGCAAATATGAGTCATGAACTGCGTACCCCGCTTAACGCTATTTTGGGAATGTCCGAAAGTTTATTAGACGGGGTTTTTGATCAAATTAGCGATCGCCAAAAACAAGCCATCAGCACCATTGAACGCAGTGGTAAACACTTACTAGAATTAATTAACGATATTCTCGATCTCTCCAAAATCGAAGCCGGTAAATTAGAACTGCAACTATCTCATATTGCGTGTCATCTTATTTGTAATTCTAGTTTGACTTTTGTTAAACAACAAGCACTGAAAAAAAATATTTCCATATCTTTAGAAATAGATGAAAACTTACCAGCTTTAATTGTAGACGAGCGTAGGATTCGTCAGATGTTGATTAACTTGCTTAATAATGCTGTAAAATTTACACATCCTGGAGGTAATGTTAAGTTAGTTGTCAAACAACAAGAAACTCCCTTCAAAGATGAGAAAATAACTCAATTTGTTCAACAAAATCAACAAAATCAACAAAATCAAATTGTCAATAATTCAGAAATGTCACCTACTCTTTCCTGTAATCAATGCACAAAATGGGTTTCTTTTTCAGTAATTGATAATGGCATTGGTATAGCTCCTGAAGAACTAGATAAACTCTTTCAACCTTTTGTGCAAATTGATAGTAGTCTCAACCGTCAGCATAACGGTACAGGATTGGGTTTAGCTTTAGTTCAAAGACTCGTAGAACTGCATGGTGGCAAAGTCACAGTCAGTAGTGAAGTGGGCAAAGGTAGTTGTTTTACAGTTTACATACCCTGTATCCAGGAATCTCACAATCATCTGAAATCTCTATTTCCAGCTACTTGTAAAGTTCTACCTCATATCCAATGGGAAAACTCAGAGGTTCTAATTATTGAAGATTCCATAGTTGCAGCTGAACACGTTGCCAGATATTTACGTGAATTAAATCTACACACTACAATTTATCCCCAAGGTGAAGGAGCATTTGAAAAAGCAATTAGTGTTAATCCCACACTGATTATAGTAGATATTCTGCTCCCAACGCTATCGGGATGGGAAGTAATTAAACAACTCAAAGCACATCCCCAAACAAAAAATATTCCTGTAGTTGTGATTTCTGTATTTGATGACTATTCAAAAGCGAAATCTTTAGGAGCGGATGATTATTTAGTTAAGCCAATTAACCGTGAACAAATTTGCCAAACCATTAATAAACTATTGATCAAAAATAAAGTTATTAACCATAAAAATCATCATGTAAATCATCATGAAAATCAGCAGAACAATCACACTAGCGCAACAACTCCATTAGCAATTCCCATTCCACCTAAAAAACCCCATTTAATCTTAATCGCAGAAGACAATGAAGCCAACATTGCTACAATTTCTAGTTATCTAGGGGCAAAAGGATATAACCTAATTATGGCTAAAAACGGTGAAGAAGCAGTGGATCTAACTTTACAAGAACATCCTCATTTGATTTTAATGGATATTCAAATGCCGGGTATGGATGGAATAGAAGCAATGGGTTTAATTCGCGCCCAACCAGAATTTAAGCATATACCAATTATTGCTTTAACAGCCCTAGCTATGACTGGTGACAAAGAAAAATGTATTGCCGCAGGAGCTAACGAATATATAGCCAAACCAGTAAAATTAAAATCATTAGTTGAAAAAATTCAACAACTTTTAGAACCAAACACAAATGAAACCTAATCAAATTTACTAATTGAAATAATAATGAACAAACCAGCACAAATATTAATTATTGATGATGAACCTGACAACTTTGATGTTATTGATGCTTTATTAGATCGAGAAGGTTATGAATTAAGCTATGTTGCCAATGGAGAAGAAGCTCTATCACTGTTAAAAGTTTTCCTCCCAGATGTGATCTTACTAGATGTAATGATGCCACAAATGAACGGGATTGAATTTTGTCAGCAATTTAAGTCTAATTCCCGATGGAAACATATTCCTGTAATTATGGTGACAGCTTTAAATTCAAAAGAGGATTTATCACAGTGTATTGCTGCTGGAGCAGATGACTTTATTAGTAAACCAGTCAACGGTACAGAACTCAGATCCAGAGTTAGATCCATGTTACGAATAAAACAACAATATGACTCTCTACAAGAGGCTTTACAACTACGTGAAGACCTTTCTAATATGATTGTTCATGATTTGCGAAATCCTCTAACATCAATTATTTTAGCGGCAGAAATGCTGAGAATTGGTAACTTATCCCCAGAACGTCAACATCAAAAAAGTCATCAAATTCTTGCCGCTGGACAGCAACTACAATCAATGATTGATAGTTTATTATTAATGGCTAAATTAGATTCTGGAAAATTAGTTTTACAAAGAACTAATGTTGATCTTTCCGAACTTTGTTTATCCGCAGCATCGGATTTTCAAACAATAATTAGTCACAAAAACTTAGAATTAGTTACAGAACTTCCCCATCCAGGATATAGCATAAAAATAGATAGACATTTATTCCGCCGAGTGATTGATAATTTATTATCTAATGCCATTAAATTTACCAAACCTAACACTAAAATAGTCTTACACGCTGAATACACAACACCAGGAAAAGCCAAAATCCAAGTAGCAGATTCAGGACCAGGAGTTAAAGAAGAGCTAAGACAAGTAATTTTTGAAAAATATGAAATTGGTAGCTTTAAAAAAGCAGCTTCTCAAATTGGTTTAGGTCTAGCTTTTTGTAAAATGACGGTAGAAGCACATGGTGGTAAAATCAATGTTGAAAGTAATCAGCCACAGGGTGCTATTTTTACTGTGGAAATCTAGGGAATTTAGAATTTAGAATGGAGAATTTAGAATGAAAATACAATTACCAATTACCCATTACCCATTACCCATTACTAATTTTTGAGCGCAAAATATTTTCTACCCTTTCATACTCCTGAGTTAATTGAGAGAATGTTTCTAAACTACCTTCCACGCTACCATTTTCACCTAGATCCTCTAATTGAGAACACAAACTGTAAATCATTTTTGCGCCCATAGAAGCACTACTAGACTTTAATTTATGGGCTGTTTGTTCCAACATTTGAGAATCTTGATTCTTGATAGAATTACTGATATCCTCAATTATCTGTGGTGCTTCTTCTAAATAACATTCAATGACTTTTGCAAAAATTAGCTCATCATTCCCCAACATTGCACGCAAAGAGTCAAGAACTGCGAGATCAATTGACTGTTGAGTATCAGAAAAATTAGAAAGTTCTTGATTCATATTTTTGTTATCACCTATTTTATACATTTATACCTAAAATTTCAGCATATCTGCTGAGCGCTTGCCTTAAACTATCAATTTGTACAGGCTTGCTAATATAATCATTCATACCAGCATTTAAACATATTTCTCTATCTCCTTGCATTGCATTAGCAGTCATAGCAATAATATAGGGACGCTTATGAGCATTCCATTGCTGATAAATTTTTTGGGTTGTTTCCAGTCCATCCATTTCTGGCATTTGTACATCCATTAAGACAACATCATAAGACTGACGATGTAAAGCTGCTAAGACTTCTAAACCATTAGCAGCAACATCAGCCAAGTAACCCATTTTTTTCAGCATTAATAAAGCCACTTTCTGATTAACGACTGTATCCTCAGCTAAGAGAATTCGCAAGGGTAATTTTTCTGACAAACACAAATTAATTTGTGAGTGTTTAACCTGAGTCGAACTAGCTTTAATTGGCTGTTGAATTAAAGTCTCTGATAAAGCATTATAAAGCTGAGACTGTTTGACTGGCTTAGTTAAATAAGCAGAAATTTGAACACTACCATATTCTTTCATGGTTTCTGCTTGGGCTAAGGAAGTGAGAATAACTATCGGTATATTTTGATAACTAGGTAATTGGCGGATTTTCTGAGCTAAAGTGATACCGTCCATATTTGGCAACCGTACATCTAAAATTGCTATGTCACATTTACTATCCAAATATATGTGTTTCAATGCTTCCTCAGCGGTGGCCGCGGTGTATGTTTGCATCTGCCAAGATTCAGCTATCAGCTTGATAATTTTCCGGTAAGCTAGGTTATCATCCACAATTAATAACCGTTTGTTAGCTAACTGTACTGAATTAATAGATAATTCTACCTTGGGTGTAGCGGTATCCTCTTGAGCAGTAATAGTAAAATAAAATACTGAACCTGGGGAATTTTGAGAAGTTTGCAAAGAGGATATCAAAGCTTTACCTTCCCATCTGGAGTGAGGTTTACCGGTAGTATATCCTTGACTTTCCACCCACAAACTACCACCCATCATTTTACTTAACCGCTGACTAATTACTAAACCTAATCCTGTACCACCATATTTTCGAGTAGTAGAAGCATCAGCCTGGGTGAACGGTTGAAATAATCGCTGCATTTTATTGGCAGAAACACCAATTCCCGTGTCTTTAATTGCAAAGAGAATTTCATAATTTGTGGAGGAAATTGGTTTTGCTTGTACAGAAAGAATCACTTCTCCAGTATGAGTAAATTTAATCGCATTTCCTAACAAGTTCATAAGGATTTGCCGTAAGCGAGTGACATCACCAATAATCTGATTTGGAACTTGAGGAGCAATTAAATAGGCTAGTTCAATATTTTTTTCCTCTGCTTTATGAGCTAAAATATCCAAAACCTGCTCAACACAATTTCTTAAATCAAAAGACTGTTCTTCTAATTCTAATTTACCTGATTCAATTTTAGAAAAATCGAGAATATCATTAATGATAGTTAATAAAGCATCGCCACTAGCACGAATTGTTTCTACAAAATCATGCTGCTGAGGATTGAGATTTGTGTCTAATAACAATCCCGTCATCCCAATAACAGCATTCATTGGTGTACGAATTTCATGACTCATCATTGCTAGAAATTCACTTTTTGCCTGATTAGCTGCTTCTGCGGCCATTGTTGCTTGCTGTAAGGCTAAGTTTTTAATAGTTAGTTCTTCTCTTTGTCGTGTTTCTTTTTCTAAGAGATTAGCTTGTACTAAAGCAATACCTAATTGGGCGGCAACTGCTTCTAGTAATTCTATATCCTCTTTTTTCCATTGGCGAAAATAGGTACATTGATGTAAAGAAATCACCCCCTTGGCTTTTCCTTGGTAGGAAATACGGATGGCTAACATGGATTTGAGTTCAATTTGTTTACATAAAGGTATCATTCCTTGAAGTAAAGTATCTTCATAAACATTATCAGATGCTAGTGCTTGTTCTCGGTTAATTAATGTTTGTGCATGATCATTTCCCTGCATGGGAATTTCTATATTGCTGACGGAAGTAAAACCAGGAATTACATACTCTGCGACTAAGGGAATACTGGGAACAGGTTGATCAACATAAGAATGAATTAAACAACGATCTACTTGAAAAGCTTGACCTATTTCCGTTGCTGAAGTGGTAAATATTTCTTGCACATTTAGACTTTTACGAATATGATCAGTGATTTTTTGTAGTAGTAAAATTCTTTGTATTTGTTTTTCTAGGTCTTGTTTGATTTTCACTCTTTCAGTAATTTCATTTTGAAACCCCATAAAATTAATGAGTTTTCCATGCTCATCGTAAATGGGATCAATACTCAATTCATTCCAAAACAATGTACCATCTTTGCGATAATTTTTAAGCACAACTGTACAACTCTCACCTGCTTTAATTGCCTTTCTCAGTTTTTTTAATTCTGGTTGATCATGATCTTGACCTTGTAAAAATCTACAATTCTTACCGAGAATTTCGTCGCTACTATAACCAGTAATTTTTTCAAATGCAGGATTTACATAAATAATTGGCTGTTCTGAGTATTTAGCATCGGTAATCACAATACCATTTGTACTACTTCTAATTGCTTGATCTTGCAATTTTAATTTTGCTAGATTGTAATTTAGCTGTTTGTTAATTTTTTCAATTTGTTCTTCTTTAATCAGAATATTTTGAGTAGAATAGGTAATTAATATAAATGTTAATACTAAAATAATACCCGCTCCTAAGACTATATTGGGTATACTTGTGTGTAATGTATTTAATAATTTTGCAGTAGGGCTAACTCTAATTTGCCATTGCAAATAATGAGATGTAAGTTCTACTGTTTCCTGCCATTGGGAATTGAAAATATTTTTTCTTGAATTGTAAATTAACTGATTTCTTTCAAAAATCTGAATTTGATAACCGTCTCTTGGTTGTAAAATAGTATCCATCAATGCTTGATTTTGAAATACTCCTACAATGAAACCATCAAAACTTTGAGTTGTAAATAATGGAATGTAGGCAAAAAAAACTTTTTCTCCACTTGCCGATATAATTGTATTTGTAAAGACAATTTTGTAGTTATCCTTAGCTGAATTAATTAGCTGAATTTGTTCATTATCCTGAGTCAAATCTAAACTTTCTATGGCTTTTGTTTCTGCTGCTGGAATAACCCAACGGATTCGCATTTGCGGATCAACCCAAGCAATAGCTTGATAACCTGGAAAATCTTCTACATAATTGGTAGCATCTATTTTCCATTCTGGGTAAGGAGTACCACCTCTAACTTCCCAGCGTTGCCCCATGCGTTGTAGTGCAATAATACGACTGTTTAACTCACTACTGAGTTCTTTCCTGATGGAAATTGCCTGTTGTTGCACTATTTTTTGAATATATCTTTCATCTTCCTGGACTAAATTATGCCAAATTATGAGCGCAAGAATTAAGACGAAAATCCCTACTAATATCGGTAAAAGTTTCTGTTTTCTCAATATTTCCATTCTCGTTGTTGTGTTGATAAATAGTTTGTTACTCGTTATTTATTATTTGTTTAAATTACTTTACATATAGTAGCTTTTACCCTTCAAACCTATTCTATATTCGTAACTTACCTTTACTTACAGGATTGTGATTACGGTCATATATATCTTTAGTATACTTTATTATATTCAGATTTAGTATAATTATTTATGTAAATAAATTTTTAGCAACACAGTAACGATTTCTCCCATTTTGTTTGGCTTCATATAGAGCCTGATCAGCCGCACAAATGATATCTTGAGGGTTATTATGTGTACTTGGCACTAAGGTAGCAATTCCCATAGTCAGGGTAACACATTCACTGACTAAAGAACTGTTATGGGGAATAGCAGTAATGAGCAGTTGATTTTGAATAGTTTCAGCAATATAAACCGCTCCATGATTTTCTGTATTGGGGAGAATAATCGCAAATTCTTCACCTCCATATCTTGCGACTAAATCAGGAGTGCGTTTAACAGAATTATTAAGGATTTTTGCCACGTTTATTAAACATTGATCTCCCCCAGGATGTCCATAGGTATCATTATAGTTTTTAAAATAATCAATGTCACATAGAATTAGTGAAAATGGTAATTTTTCTCGTTTCATTCGTTGCCACTCTTTCTCTAACACTTGATCAAAACAACGACGATTAGCTATTTGCGTGAGACTATCTATATTTGCTAATCTTATTAACTCTTTGTTGGCTAATTCTAATTGTTCATGAATTTGAGCTTGACGAATTCCAATTACTAACTGATTTGCAATTTTTTGGAGTAGTGTGATTTCCGTTTGTTGCCATTTTCTAGGAGATAAAAATTGATCTGCGATTAATAATCCCCACAAATTTTCATCTTGAATAATAGGAACACTTAAACTCGCTTTTACCTGGGATTTTTCACGGGAATAAATTTGACATTTTGCAGTTCCTTCTAGTTTAATATCATTAATAATTTGAATACTTCCTGGCTTAAAAATTCCACTGCATTGATCTAAAAATGAGCAAAGTTTAAATTGTTTACCGTCCAAAAAATGCCATTCATTACTAACAGATTCCACTAATACACTATTGCCTTTTTCTGCTTGCAAACCATAGACAATAACTCGATCAGTTTGTAATAGTTGGCGTACTTCTTGAACAGCAGTTTTGAGAATGGTTTCTAGGTTTAATGATTCACGTATTTTATTAGATATCTTAGCAATAATTTTTTCTTGTTCTACCTTGCTTTTTAACTCTCTCATTGCCCAATTTATCTGTAGTAAACGATGTACTCTTTTTCTTAAAACTGCCCAATGAATTGGTTTAGTAATATAGTCACTTGCGCCCATAAAAAAGGCTTTATCTACAGACTCTTGATCTTCCAATCCTGTAATCATTAAAATGGGAGTTTTTAAATTCAAATCATCGGCAAATTTTTCTGTGTCTATAGTTTGAATCTGAGCGCAACAGGTAAAACCATCCATCACGGGCATGATTGCATCTAATAGTACAATATCTGGCTGAATTTGCAAATAAATATCTATCGCTTCTTGACCATTATTAGCTACTATCACCTCATACCCTTCTATTTCCATAGCTTGACGTAGCTGCATTTGTATAATTAAGTCATCATCTACGACTAAAACTATAGCCTTGTTTTTATCTATCTCATTTCTCATATCCGTCTAATTATTTGGTAGGTGGTATAAATACATTAACCAAATGTTAACCTATATATTTATACTATCAGTTTTTGATCAATGTTCTCTTTGTAAAGCTAGTTGGACTTGTTGATATTCACTATAGATTTGTTTTAATAATGCTCTAAATTCAGCACTATTGCTGTTAGCACTTAGATGTTCCATTTGTTGGCAAAGTTTAGATAAATTAATAGCACCTAAAGAAGCACTACTAGATTTGAATTTATGGGCTAGTTGCTTAATATTAGTGTAATCTTGAGTGTGATCTAAATTAGCAATAGACTCATCAAGGGCTATTAATATTTTGGCTGATTCTTGTAAGTAAGTGTTAATTAATGTTGATAAAAATATTTCTGCATTTTCACCTGCCATATCTTTGATAGATTTTAAGATCCGCAGATCAATTACATTTTCATTTAAGCATAGAGTTTCTAAAGGAGTGTTTTGTGGTGTTTGGGTGATTGTTTTTGACTGTAATGAACATTGGGTAAGTACCCTAACTAATTCAGCGATTTTAATAGGTTTGCTAATATAATCATCCATTCCTGCGGCTAAACAAATTTCTCGATCACCTTGCATAGCATTAGCAGTCATGGCAATAATTTGTGGTTGTTTTTGCCAACTTCCTTGTCTAATTCTTCGTGTTGCTTCTAAACCATCCATTTCCGGCATTTGTACATCCATTAAAATTACATCATAACCTTGTCTTTCCAAAGCAGATAACACTTCTAAACCATTACCTGCTACGTCTGCTTTTAACCCCAACTTAGCTAAAATTAAGTTGACCATTTTTAAGTTAACTGGATGATCTTCTGCTACCAAAAGGTTAATTTTAAACTCACTTAAATCAGGGTATTTTTTCTGACTATTATTAATAGGAATGGGTAGATATGGCTGTTGATTGATTAAGGCTAGTAAACTATTATAAAGCTGGGATTGCTTAATGGGTTTATTGAGATATAAAATATTTTCATTATTAATATTTATGGGTTCTTCTAGTTGATTAATGTCTTTTAAAATCAAAATTTTTAGAGTATGCGGATGTATCTGTTTAAATATTTGTTGGACTAATTTCAAGTGAGTATTTTTGAGAAATTGAATATCGAGAATTGCGAAATCAAAATTTTTAGTAATTTCTGGAGAGGATAATAATTCTGTAGTTGAAGATTTGGATACAATCATTCCCCAAGACTCCGCTTGCATAGTTAAGTATTCTTGATAAGCTGGATGATTTTCTAAAATTAGTATCCGTTTACCATTAATTTGTTGAGATGGATTAATTAAATCTAGGGTTGATGAGTGAGGATCTGCTGGTGCTTGAATAGTAAAATTAAAAGTAGAACCTTGATTAATTTCACTTTCTACCCACATTTTACCACCCATCATTTCACACAATTTTTTACTAATTACTAAACCTAAACCTGTTCCTCCATATTTACGACTCATGGAAGCATCAACTTGACTAAAAGGCTTAAATAATTTATCTATATTTTCAGGAGCAATACCAATTCCTGTATCTTTGACTGCAAATTCAAATTCATATAGTGGTAAATTTGGCGGTATTGCTGAAATGATCACTTTTGCTTTAATTTTGATGATCACTTCACCAACATGAGTAAATTTAACAGCATTGCTGAGTAAGTTACATAAAATTTGTCGCAATCGGTTAATATCACTAATAATAGTATTAGGTATTCGAGGGTAAAATAAATAAATTAATTCTATTTTCTTCGCAGTTGCTTGGGGAGCTAATAAATCTAAAGTATCTTCTACACAAGTTGCTAAACTAAAAGATTGAGATTCTAATTCTAATTGCCCTGATTCTATTTTTGAAAAATCAAGAATATCATTAATTATAGATAATAACGCATCTCCACTGTTACGGATAGTGGTAACAAAATCTTGCTGTTTGATATCTAAGTCGGTATCTAATAATAAGGTAGTCATGCCAATTACAGCATTCATAGGAGTACGAATTTCATGACTCATCATTGCCAAAAACTCACCTTTAGCTTTGCTGGCGTTTTCTGCTGTCCGTTTTGCTTGTTCTAAGGCGAAGTTTTTTAATGTTAATTCTTCTCGTCTTTGTTGTTCCTGTTCCAAAATTTGAGCTTGAGAAATAGCAATTCCCACCTGTGCTGCTATGGCTGTGAGAAGTTCAATTTCTTCTGGTTTCCAATGACGATAATAGTCACACTGATGCAAGGTAATTGCACCATTGGCTTCTCCTTGGTAAGATGTACGAATTGCTAATATAGATTTCACACCTATTTCCTGTAATTTGGGATTACTGGATGTAAATAGAGGATCTGTATCAATATTTTCACAGGCAATTACCTGATCACTACTCATCATTTTTTGAGCATATATATTATCAGAAATCAGAATTTCTGAATTTAATAATGACTGATAAACCGGTTCTAAATATTCCGCAACTACAGGTATTATTGGTATAGGTTGATCAATATAGGTATGAATTAAACAACGGCTGATTTGTAAGGATTGACTAATTTGATCAATTGTGAATTGGAAAATTTGTTTTGTATCTAAAGTGTGACGAATCTCTTGGGTAATGGTTTTTATTAAAACAGTCCATTGAAGTTGTTGTTTTAATGCTAATTCTGCCTCTTGCTTTTCTTGAATTTGGCGATTTAATTCTTGGTTAATTTTGTTTAATTCTTCTGGACTTGGCAGAGCTATAATTATGGGTATCAGTTTAAATAATTCTATAGCTGTATGGTAGGAAATAATAGCAGTAACCGCTTTCAGCAACCCGGATAACCAATAAATTGTATACCAAAGAGTTACTATTGCCATTAAATGAGTCATTCCACAGGAAATAATAAATGCTGAAAATAAAACAAAAATACCTTTAAATGGTGTGTCAGTTCGTTTTTGAATACAGTACACTAGCATGATAGGAATAGAAAAATAAGCTAGTGTAATTAACCCATCAGTGATCAAGTGCAGAGATACTAAATCTCTTCTCCATAGGTAACAATGTCCATGAGGAATAAATATTGATAGCAGGGATAAATGATTGAGAAAATTAAACATAGCGGCTATTTTTTGTTGAAAGTGTAAAGACAATATTATCGTGATACTATTACTAATAAATAAATGAAGATTTGATAAATTACTCTTGCCAAAAATTTACGTAAAATCACGTACACAAAATATCTTTGAAAATCTTATTTATCGCTGAAATCTGTGGTTTGTTATGGCGTAATTTCTGCGTAATTTCTGCGTAATTTACAAACTTTAAGGTAGGGTTCATAAAATTTACCTGGAAATTTGATATGATAATATATTGCTTAGATGTAATTTTATCTCAATTCTTAATGTTTATTTCCCATATCATACTTAAAAATTGGCGTAATTTTTTATCAGTAGATAAGGCAACAGAAAAGGGTAGGATTAATTATATCCCACCCTCAAAAACTAAAACTATTTACTCAAATCTGCGGTTGTTAATTAACCTAACAATGCTTTAGCTTTAGCGACAACATTATCAACGGTGAAACCGAATTTCTCCATACAAGTACCACCAGGAGCGGAAGCACCAAAGCTATCAATACTTACGGTGTCACCTTCAGTACCTACATATTTATGCCAACCATAGCTACTAGCAGCTTCTACCGAAAGACGTTTTGTAACTGCTTTAGGTAGAACAGATTCTTTATAAGCTGCATCTTGAGCATCAAACAAGTCTGTAGAAGGCATAGAAACTACACGGACTTTTTTACCTTCAGCGGTTAATTTCTCAGCCGCAGTCACACACAGGCTAACTTCTGAACCAGTACCAATTAAAATGATGTCTGGTGTACCCGCACAATCTACAATGGTGTATGCACCTTTAGCCACACCAGCAACAGATGTACCAGCTAAGTTGGGGACATTCTGACGGGTGAAAGCTAGGAGGGTGGAAGCGTTAGCTTTGGATTTTTCAATCGCTACTTTGTAAGCGCCAGAAGTTTCATTACCATCGGCGGGACGAATTACTGTTAAATCAGGAATAGCACGCAGAGAAGCGAGGGTTTCAATGGGTTGGTGAGTAGGACCGTCTTCACCTTGGCCGATGGAGTCGTGAGTCATTACCCAAATTGAACCAGCTTCAGAGAGAGCAGCTAAACGAATAGCAGCCCGCATATAGTCGGTGAAAATTAAGAAGGTTGCACCGTAGGGCATTAAACCGGAGCGATGTAAAGCGATACCATTACAGATCGCGCCCATTGCGTGTTCCCGCACACCAAAGTGAATGTTGCGGTTTTGGAATTGTCCTTTTTGGAAGTCTCCCGCACCTTTGAGTTCGGTGAGGTTGGAGTGGGTTAAGTCAGCAGAACCACCAATTAATTCAGGTAAAACAGCCCCTAATTTGTTGAGGCAGATTTCTGAGTGTTTACGGGTGGGTTGTGCTTTGTCTTCTGCGGTGTAGGTAGGAAGAACTTGATCCCAACCTTCTGGTAATTTACCACTGAGTAAACGTTCAAATTCTGCGGCTTCTTGGGGATATTGAGTTTTGTATTCAGCTAGGGTTTTGTTCCATTCTGCTTCATAAGCTGCACCACGTTCTACCGCTTTACGGGTGTGGTTAAGAACGTCTTGAGGAATTTCAAAAGGTGCGTAATCCCAACCTAAATTTTTACGGGTTAATGCAGTTTCATCTGCACCTAGAGCAGCACCGTGAATACCTGCGGTGTTTGCTTTGTTGGGAGAACCATAACCGATGGTGGTTGTCACCTTGATCATTGTGGGTTTATCGGTGACAGCTTTTGCTGCTTCGATGGCTTTGGCGATCGCGTCTAAATCGGTGTTACCATTTTCAACGTGAAGCACGTGCCAACCGTATGCTTCAAATCTCTTAGAAACATCCTCTGTAAAAGCTACATCGGTAGAACCATCAATGGAGATGTGGTTATCATCATACAGCGCGATTAATTTACCTAGTCCCCAGTGGCCAGCAATGGAAGCAGCTTCACCGGAAATACCTTCCATATTGCAACCATCACCAAGAATTACATAGGTGTAGTGGTCTACAATTGTTGCACCGGGTTTGTTAAATTTAGCGGCTAGGTGTGCTTCTGCTAAAGCTAAACCGACTGCGTTAGCAATACCTTGACCCAATGGACCAGTAGTTACTTCTACGCCATCGGTGACAAAGTTTTCTGGATGCCCTGGGGTCTTAGACCCCCATTGACGAAATTGCTTAATATCTTCAATACTGACACTATCGTAGCCCATCAGATACAGTAAAGCATACTGCAACATTGAGCCATGACCAGCGGATAGGACAAAACGATCACGGTTAAACCATTTAGGGTTTTTGGGATTGTAGCGCATGAAGGAGTCCCAAAGGACAAACGCCATAGGAGCAGCACCCATAGGTAGTCCGGGGTGTCCCGACTTGGATTTTTCTATGGCATCAACAGCCAAAAAACGGATTGAGTTAATACAAAGTTCTGCGAGGGATTTGGTTGCAACAGCCATAATCTTTTATTGTTAACGACGGGTTAGGACTC
Source organism: Nostocales cyanobacterium (assembly GCA_004292695.1). Lineage (GTDB taxonomy): Bacteria > Cyanobacteriota > Cyanobacteriia > Cyanobacteriales > Nostocaceae > Okeanomitos. The sequence goes on from RDXV01000014.1 coordinate 48,161, forward strand.
TTTCTAGCTTTCTGTGTTTGGGGTCATTATATAGCGATCCCACCATTCTCATCATCCCATTCTTACCAGCATAAGGACAAGCGGGATGTTCTGAGTTCTAGGTGATGAATACTGCTAATAATTGGTTTGTTTTGAACTTAGGGTTCAGCAAGGAGTGATATATATAATACGGTCTACGGGGACAGGTGGGGAGGTGGGGAGGTGGGGAGGTGGGGAGATGGGGAGGCAGGGGAGGAATATTAACTCACATCTTGCCTTTTTACTGTCACCTGTCACCTGTCACCTGTTCCCTGTTCCCTGTTCCCTGTTCCCTTTAGCGATATTTTCTAAATGCCAAAGTGACATTATGACCACCGAATCCAAAGGAGTTGGAGATTGCCACGTCTACGGTTTGAGCGCGGCTAGTATGAGGGACATAATCTAAATCACAGCCCTCATCGGGATTATCTAGATGAATTGTAGGGGGTATGTGGTCATTGGCGATCGCCAAAATTGTGGCTACCGCTTCTATTCCCCCTGAACCACCCAACAAATGACCGGTCATAGATTTTGTAGAACTAATTGCCACTTTATAGGCATGATCTCCCAAAGCCTTTTTAATAGCCGCAGTTTCCGTAACATCATTGGCTGGGGTACTTGTGCCGTGAGCATTAATATAACTCACCATTTCTGGTGTAAGTTGACCATCTTTAAGTGCAAGTTCCATTGCCCTAGCAGCCCCTAAACCACCAGGCACAGGCGAAGTAATATGGTAAGCGTCACAGGTCATACCATAACCTACGATTTCACCATAAATACGAGCGCCACGACTGAGGGCGTGTTCTAATTCTTCTAGAATTAATATACCTGAACCTTCGCCCATGACAAAACCATCTCTATCTTTGTCAAAGGGACGACAGGCTGTTTCTGGATCATTTTTTGTAGAAAGCGCTCTGGCAGCCGCAAATCCCGCTACTGATAAGGGTGTAACTGCTGCTTCTGAACCCCCACAAATCATGGCTTGAGCGTAACCATTTTGAATGAGACGAAAGGCATCGCCAATGGCGTTAGAACCAGAGGCACAAGCGGTAACAGGACAGGAGTTTGGACCTTTTGCCCCTGTATGTATTGCTGTTAGTCCTGCTGCCATGTTAGCTATCATCATGGGAATCATGAAGGGACTACAGCGGTCTGGTCCTTTGTTGAGATAAATGGTTTGCTGATCTTCTAATACTTTAATACCGCCAACGCCTGAACCGATCATGACTCCTATCTGTTCAGCGTTGAGGTCATTAATAACTAATTGAGAATCTGCTATTGCTTGTTTAGCAGCAGCTATAGCAAATTGGGCGAAACGATCTGTACGCTTGGCTTCTTTTTTATCCATGTATTCATGGGGATTAAAGTTTTTTACCTCCCCAGCAATACGGCAGTCATGCTTAGATGTATCAAAAGCTGTGATAAAGTCTATGCCATTGCGTCCGCTTAACAAGGCTTCCCAATATTCAGTCGGTGTGTTACCAATAGGAGTAATCGCGCCTACACCAGTTACAACAACGCGCTTACGTTTATAGTCTGTCATGATTCAGTTAAAGGTGGCGAAAAAGCAGCAATTAGAAAAATAGAGAGTCCAAAAATTAGGGATGTAGGATATTAGGTATCAAAATTGGGAACGTTTCAAAATTCTAAATTTCTCAGTTCCCATTGCCTAATACCTATTTTCTCAAAAATTTTGGTCAGGTTAATCAGCCTTGTTGTTGTTGATGTAGTCTACTACATCTTGAACGGTATGAATTTTTTCGGCATCTTCATCAGGAATTTCTACACCAAATTCTTCTTCAAATGCCATTACTAACTCTACGAGATCAAGGGAGTCCGCTTGTAAATCCTCTGTAAATGAGGCTTGGGGCTGAACTTTTTCTTCCTCCACTCCTAGTTGTTCGGAGACAATGTCTTGAACCTTTTTTAAAATACTCATAGATGAAAGTCCTTAACCAGTTGCTATGATCTGCCCTTTATGGGTAATGTTTTTTGAGCATATACATCTTATCGGAAAGGGTGTTCCTGAGTATAGTTATTAGGGATAGGGAACAGGTGACAGGTGACAGGTGACAGGTGACAGGTGACAGGTGACAGGTGACAGGTGACAG
>RDXV01000104.1 GCA_004292695.1 Nostocales cyanobacterium
CCTGCCTCCCCTGCCTCCCCTGCTTCCCCTGCTTCCCCTGCCTCCCCTGCTCCCCCTGCCTCCCCTGCTCCCCCATCTCTCCCTCTCTCCTAAAAACCTCCTCCCTGTTCTAGAAATTCTTCCTCCTCTGGTGTGGAGATGCGGCCTAAAATTTGGTTACGATGGGGAAAACGCCCAAAGCGAGAAATTATTTGTAGATGCTCAAACGCAATCTCAATGGCGATCGCACTGTCAGGATCATGACTGAGTTGCTGAAATAGTTTTATACCTTGACGCTGATGCTCTATGTTCTCGCTATGTTCAAAGGGTAGATACATAAACCAACGTTGTACAGGCAATAATTGCCGATCATACCCGTGAGCTATTGCGTGTTGCGCTAAGGAAAGTGCCTCCCAGTCAGTTGCAAAGGCTTCTGGTGTACCACGGAACATATTGCGGGGAAATTGATCTAATAACAAAATTAAACCCAAACAGGTCTCTGGTGCGTTCATCCAGTGATCTAAAAAACCTGCGGACGCTCTTCGATAATATTCAAGAAAATTATCTCGTACTTTACGGTCAAACTCTGGTTCTGAATTAAACCAAATAGATCGGGGTTTACCGTAGTCTAGTTGATCAGGATGACCAAACCAAAATTCTAAAATCGGCGCTGCCTCTGACATTACTGTTATTTAATATTACAAAGCACTTGTCGCATTTTACGCATATTTGCGGGTAATTCCAAGTTCATCGCTTGTTGAATAAAGATGGATGGAATAGGAATATTCGGAGTGGCTTGCACTGTATAGGCTAAAAGTGTACCATTTCCCATGTCTTGAAACTCCAGCTTGGCATGGAAATCTTCAAATGTACCCCTTTCCATCCGAAATTGAATCTGTTGCCCTAAAACTTCGATAACGTTGAGATATATCTCTACCTGAGCAGTAAAAAATAAAAATGCTTTCTGTGCTGTTTGATACAAAGATTTTATCTCACCTTTGGCACTTTTAGATATAATTTCACTTTTTGTAATATCGGGAAAATATTGTACCCAGCGAGGATAGTCTGTAATTTGCTGCCAAGCATTAGAACGAATTAGAGGTAAGTACATCCAGGCTGTGACAGCACCACCCCAGAGAGTATGAGATCGCGTTTGCACTAAAATTTCACCTTGGATCAGTGACTTCTGCTGTTCTTTGCTCCATAACATATCTAAGCCTTGAGAACCTTTTATAATCGGATCTGAGATATCAAATGCAGACATAGTTATACTGGTTACTCCTCAAAAAACAAAGTTTTGAAACTGTAAACGTTTTTTCGCTAAATTCAACCACACTAACTTTTATTACAGTAGATTTTGTTGTTTTCTGGAATTAAAACAGGAGTAGACAACAGCTAAAATAGCAAAGCTACCATTTACATCTCAAAGTGTGGTTTTGCTTGTCATCTTACTTAAACTTCGTTGAGATTATCTATAATCTTAAATGTAATTATCGCCTTAATTGTAAATTCAGTGTAAATTTAACTCTACCTTACTAGAAAATATCATGAATCAATATTCCTTAAATCGTAAACTAACCCAAACTATCGGTATTCTCCTGGGTATGAGTGTTGCTTTTTGGATACTCCGAGGTTTGGGTATTTTAACTTTTATTCCCGGCGGTATTATCTGGTTGTTATTATTTGCAGCTATCGGGATCGGAGTTTTCAGTTACTTTCAACGCCGATGGTGGAGGTTTTAAAAGGAGATCAAGGAGTTCAGGAGATCGAGGAGATCGAGGAGTTCAGGAGTTCAAAGGTTCAAAAAATAAATATTTCTCCCCTACACCCCACACCCCACGCCCTACACCCTGTTCCCTTTAACTGGTAAAGTAAGTGTCATACATTCTTATATTTACTAACCTTGCAAATAGTAGTTATTGGTGGTGGTGCTGCTGGGTTTTTTGGTGCGATCGCCTGCGCTGAAGAAAATCCCCAAGCCCAAGTAACATTAATTGAAGCTAGTCGTAAACCTTTAGCAAAAGTATTAATTTCCGGTGGCGGTAGATGTAACGTCACCCACGCTTGCTTTTCAGCCGCAGAATTAGTACAAAATTACCCCAGAGGCAATAAAGCATTGAGGGGTGCTTTTACTCGTTTCCAACCTAAAGATACCATCAATTGGTTTGCTAATCATGGAGTCAACCTGAAAACAGAAGCAGATGGGCGGATGTTTCCCATCACCGATAGTTCAGAAACCATCGCCCAATGTTTAGTTAGTGCCGCCTTTGCTGCTAAAGTAGAACTAAAAATTGGTATACCCGTAATTGCAGTCAAAAAAGAAAGTAAAGGTTTTGTAATCACTCTCAAATCAGGAGAACAGCAAAGAGCAGATCGCCTACTTTTAGCAACAGGTAGCAGCCTAGTAGGTTATAAACTTGCTCAAGAATTAAATCATCACATCACAACCCCAGTACCATCCTTATTCACCTTCAATATTGCAGATACAAACTTGCGGAAATTAGCGGGAATTAGCGTTAATCCAGTAAATTTAAGTTTATCAATTTCAGACCAAATCCAATTAAAACAAACAGGACCAATATTAATTACACATTGGGGTGTCAGTGGTCCAGCAGTCCTTAAACTTTCAGCTTGGGGTGCAAGGATACTCCATGAAAACCACTATCAAGGCAAATTAATCATTAACTGGTTGCCAAACTTACAACAGGAAGCAGTTAGGCAAAAACTCCTCAGTGTAAAACAAGAATGGGGTAAAAAAGCTATCGCCCTACATCGAGGAGTAGACTTACCCCATCGTCTTTGGCAGTACATTATTTTCCGTATTGGTATAAATACAGAAGACCGCTGGGCAGATATGTCAAAACAGACATTAAATCAATTAGTGCAAGAAATTTCCCAGGGAGAATACTTAATTAATGGTAAAGGTGCATTTAAAGATGAATTTGTCACCTGTGGAGGTGTAGACCTAAAAGAAGTTAATTTTAAAACAATGGAAAGTAAATTAGTTCCGGGTTTATACTTTGCCGGTGAGATATTAGATATAGATGGAATCACCGGAGGGTTTAACTTCCAAAGTGCTTGGACAACAGCCTATCTAGCAGGTAAATCAATGGCCGTAAATGTATAATTAGTAATTCATAATTGCCCAGTGGTAACTACCAAAAACTTGTATCTTCTGTAATTACCCGGACTTAACAGCAAAAAATTGTGAATTCTTGCTCACTAGCTCAGGAATTCATACTACAAGTAAAGCTGTGGTAAATTATAGAACAATAAATTTTTGTAAAGTTACTGAAATAGGCAACAAAAAATGATACTTTAGGTATATGACAAAAGTAAAATAGTATAGCTATGACCATAAACCAATTACAGGAACTTATACAGATACCTGATGAAATGATTACTTAATTTATCACTTAATTTATGGATTCTAAGTAATTTAACAGTGTTATATTCCATTACACCACGCTATTATTAACCTGATACGATCAGTAAATTAACTCTATATAAGAAAGTATGGATAATAACTGATGCCGTAGTCAAAACATCAAACTTGAAACTAAATAATGTCATCATAAATGCACTGTATTCAATGTTCTTAGTTTGCTAAACTAAAAATCAGCAAACTCCTAAAATAGCCAACTGTTGTATGAAAAGTTGCTGAATCAGTCACCTGAGTATAAAAAAATCCGGTGTATTTTCTATCATCTCTGTAATTAGGATTAGGAGATTTCACATTATACAATTTCTAGGATGAACAAATGTTACAATCAACAATTAACAATAGTCAGGTAACTGGCGTACCCATAGATTTACGCGCACCAACATCTACTAGATTTCGTAAAGGAGACTGGTGGAAAAGATTAGTAATTTTACTGACCTTAGATAGCATTTTAATATCAATAGCATGGTTATTAGTTTATGTAGTTTTTGAACAGGGAACTAATAACCAAGCACATTTATTTTTCACATATTTAAGTCTGCAATTAATAGCTTTAGCAATTCAGGGTAATTATGCTCCAGGTAGACAACGCCATAACTACTGGCGGTTAATTAAAACAATCACATTTGCCCATTGTGTACCCATAGTCGTCCAAGCATTATATACACCAAATAGCCAACTAAATAGTCAAAATCTCACACTCTATTGGTTAACATCAACATCATTAATTTGTTTAGGCAGACTTTCAGTAGAAATTGCCTTAGAATATGCGAGAAAAAATAAAATATTGGGATTTAACTCAGTTTATATAATTTGTTCAGAAACAGAAAGAGAACAAGCAACAAATTGTGTACAACAAGAGACAAGATATAACATAGTTGGTTGTGATGATTCAGTCGCATTAGATAAAGAGCATCGCCTAGCCACATTAGAAAAACTCAATCAACTAGGAGTGACAGAAGTTTTCATTTCTTTAACAGCAATTCAAAATAGACTTTACCTATGTTGGTTATTCCAAACTTCTGGTATTACAGTCCATCTTTTACCAATGGAATTAAAACCAATTGATCGAGACTTAGTAGTACATAATGTTGGTGGTTTAACCTGTTTAAGTTTCATGTCTCCAGCCATAACAGGTAAAGATTTTTGGTTAAAAAGAATCTTTGATATTTGTTTTGCAATCGTATTTCTAATTATCACATCTCCGATTTATTTAGCGATCGCCATCGCCATTGTCATAGACTCTCCTGGTTCACCATTTTATCGGCAAACCCGTGTAGGCTTACATGGTAAAGAATTTAAAGTTTGGAAATTCCGCACCATGAGAAACGACGCTGACAAAATGCAAAAAGAACTAGAAGCATTAAACGAAACCAAAGACGGTATCCTCTTTAAAATCAAAGACGATCCCAGAGTTACCAGAGTAGGAAAAATTCTCCGTCTTTATAGCTTAGATGAACTACCCCAATTATTTAACGTCGTACTTGGAGAAATGAGTTTAGTTGGACCACGTCCTTTACCAACCAGAGACGTTAATAAATTCTCAGCCAGACATTTAATTAGACAAGAAGTATTACCAGGTGTAACAGGAATGTGGCAGGTTTCTGGACGTTCAGATATAGTAGATTTTGAGCAAGTGCTAAATCTAGATTTGAAATATATTGAAAACTGGTCATTGTGGTTAGACTTTCAGATTTTATGGAAAACTGTAGATGTTGTTGTCAATAAGAAAGGTGCATATTAAACAACAATTTGAATAGACTAAATAAGCAAGATAAAAAGGTATAAAATATGAAAACACCAGAAGTATCAGTCATCATTCCTACCTATAATACAGAAAAATATTTAGCAAAAGCTATTGAATCTGTATTACAACAAACCCTTAATGATTTAGAAGTAATTATTGTAGATGATGCCTCTACAGATGGTACATTAGCAGTAGCTAAAAGTTTTACCGATCCACGAATTAAAGTATTAGTTAATTCCGAGAATATGGGCGTTGCTGCTACTAGAAATCGTGCCATCAGTGCAGCACAGGGAAAATGGATAGCAGTCTTAGATGCAGATGATTGGTATGCTCCTGAAAGGCTAGAAAAGCTATTACACATAGCACATACAGAAAAGGCAGATATGATTGCTGATGATCTGTATCTGATCAAAGAAGGTGAAGATACTCCCTGGAGTACCCTAATTCAAGAAAGTGGCGAGTCTATTGATACTACCAAGCAAATAGACTCAGTTTTTTTTGTGGAAACAGATGTATATGGAAAAAGATGTCTACATCTAGGAATATCAAAACCTTTGTTCAGACGAGAATTTCTGATGCAAAATCAGATCAAATATGATCCAACTCTCAGAATGGGTCAAGATTTTTGGTTATCGTTAACCTGTTTAGTGAAGGGAGCGCGTTTTTTTCTGGTTCCAGAACCATATTATTTTTATCTTTCTCGCGCAGGTTCTTTAGTGTATGGATCTAAAGTCCAACGTCTGACATTATATTGCCAAAAAATAGTAGATTTTATAGAAAATGACCAAACAGTTACCATAAAACCTGAATTATACCACGCATTATCTAGAAATCTAAAATCGTTAAGAAGAAATTTATCATACTATCTAGTTGTAGAACCCCTCAAGCAAAAGAGATGGTTAGAAGCAGTCCAGGCAATGCTAAAACATCCAAACTTTTTTATAGATATATTTTTGAAAATTCCTGGTATTTTAAATCGTCGAATACAATACTATTTATTGGGAAATAAAGCGGCTTATGATATTTTTTACCGCAGTAAAAATAAATCCATTAAAATTAATACAAAAACTTAAAAATAATCATGATTGATCATGAACCCATCGTTATTTAACTGAGTTAGCCAACAGGTTCTTAATTTCTCAGAAAAAATTACAGGTTTAATTACAACCTCCTCAATAATGCCCAAGCCAAAACTACTTACAAATTCCTTGGCACTATTAGTAAATAGATTAACCCAAGGAATTGCTACCTTTGTCCTCACCACAGTCATAGCTCGCCAATTAGGAGCTTATGAGTTAGGACAATATATACTGTCTATCAGCTATTACTACATTTTCGTTACTTTTGTAGGTCAAGGCTTAAAAACTTTATTCACAAGAGAACTAGCCAAAGAACCAGAAGCCACACCAGTTTATCTGGTTAGTGGCACTTTCTTGCAATTACTTTTAAGCATCATTGGCTATGTACTATTAGTTATTGTGGTATTTGTATTACCCTATAATCCTGATACCTCAATGGTGTGTTACATCATGGGTTTAGCTGTGATCCCTTTTGCGCTTTCCAACATTACAGAGGCAATTTTTCAAGCGCAAGAAAATATGCACCTGATCGCAGCTACCACTGTACCAATTTACATTTTACGTACAGGAATCATGATCTGGTTTATTAATATGAAATATTCGGTTAATCATATTGCCGTAATTATGGTTATTTCTGAAGTAATTATATTAGCAATACAATGGATTTACTTAGTAAACAAAGTTAAACCAAGTTGGCAAATTCAGAAAGAATTTATGCTCAAATCTTTCTATTCTGTCCGTACATTTTTCGCCATAGATGCTTCAGGAATTATCGCCAGTAAAATGGATGTTTTACTCATATCTCTACTAGGAAGTGAGTTTCTTGTAGGACTTTATGGAATGATCTCTCAATTGATGCAGCCTTTCATAATTGTTTCTAATAGTGTTTCCCTAGCTGCCTTTCCTGCCATGTCAAAAGCTGTGGCAGCAGGTAAGGAAAAACAGAAAAAAGAGACAGAAAATGTCCTAGAAATTCTCCTGGCTATGTCTATTCCCTTTATTATTGGAGTTTCAATTTTTGCCAATGAATTGATTTTATTAATTTATAATGACCCAAAATTTTTAGAAGCTAATGTACCATTAAAAATTAATGCTCTGACGCTGATAGCATCACCTTTTATTCGTTCCTTCGGTTATCTATTAGTAGCTAATGGATTAGAAAAAATTAACCTGTTAGAAGTAATTGTTACTACTGTTTCTGGAGGAGTTTCAGGAGTAATTCTGATCACTAAATATAAATTAATAGGTGCAGCACTTATGAAAATCGTTATGACTATTAGTTCTTGTGGATTATTAACCTACGCTGTTTATAATCGCCTATTTATTATTAATGTATGGCGAGTGATGCGTCGTCCATTACTAATTGGTGGATTGATGTCAATAATATTTTTAATTCTCAAATACATGAAGTTAGATTTCTTATTAATACTCGGTATTTCCATAGTTGTTTATCTAGTTATTGTAAGTTTACTATTTATGAATGATTTTGGTGGAGTTAGTGTTATTTTGCAAAAAATATCCAAGAAATAAACCAAGGAAAAATTAACATGAAAGTTGTTTTATTAAACCTATGTTTTAAAGAATATGCCACTGAACTAGCTAATAGTTTAGTTAATTATGTAGACTTAACAGTAATTCAACAAGAAAATAAAGACCAAGATGCTAGAGAAGTTCTTGATCCGCGAATTTCGGTAATGACATTTAACAAACCGAAGATGCGCGATCCCAGAAATATGCAAGCGATGGGTGAAATGATGGGTTTTATTCGTCAAGTTAATCCAGATATCCTGCACGTACAAGAAGTTAATGATATTTGGTATTTATTGACAATTTTATTTCAGAAAATGCCCCCTTTAGTCACAACCATTCATGATATTTGTTCTCATCCAGGAGATGCTACCAAAGTATTTGGATCTGATTATACCAGACCTATTGCTTTTTACCGTTCTCAGAAAATCATAGTCCATACTGAACAAATAAAAACTGCTCTTAATCAGAAATATTCCATACCTAATGACAAAGTTCATGTCTTTCCACATGGAGAAATTGCCACTTGGTATAAACGTCACCCACATCAAGATATACCGGAAAAAGAACCTTTCACTTTACTATTTTTTGGCAGAATTTGGCCATATAAAGGCTTGAAATATTTACTAGAAGCCATGCCATTAGTCGCTGAAAAAATTCCCCAGGTTAAACTAATAATTGCTGGGAGAGGAGAAAACATAGAACAATATTTTCCCAATGGTTATGATCAAAAACGTTATGAAATCCTCAATCAATTTATTAGCAACGAAGATGTAATTAAATTATTTGCTCGTAGCACGATTACAGTTTTACCCTACATTGAAGCCTCCCAAAGCGGTGTAGCAGCCCTTTCTTATGGAATGGGAACTCCAGTTATTGCATCGGATATAGGAGGATTAAGTGAAATAGTTAAACATCAACAAGATGGGTTATTAGTCCCTCCCCGTGATGTCAAATCTTTAGCAGCAGCCATTATTAATCTTTTACAAAATCAGGAGTTATATCAAAAAATGCAAGTAGCAACACTGATCCGTTGTCAGCAAGATTTGAATTGGTCAAATATTGCAGAAAAAACTGTGGGTGTTTACCATCAATTAGTACAAAATAAATAAAAAGGCATGGAATGAGGAAATTATGATAATTTCATTAAAATTAAAAGATTTTGAATATGGTTTTACTGTATTTTCTATCATTGTTTATTTAGGGGGAATTATACTGTTGGTTCTCTCTGGAGGTGCAAATGAAGGAGATGTAGGAGTTAACTATAGTACAGCCCCATTAACACTAATCAGATTATTAATTTATGGAATTACCATTGCCTTACTCGCCATCAGGTGGAAAAAAACTATCCTTACTTTTAAAAATAATCGTTGTATTTGGTTATTGTTAATACTTTCTGCTGTATCCGTACTTTGGTCATTTGCGCCAGGATCTACAAGAACAGAGTCATTCAAATTGATTTGCTCCAGTTTATTTGGAGTCTATTTTGCCACACGCTACACTCTGAAAGAACAAATACAAATATTAGGTGTGGCTTTTGGTTTAGCTATTATCCTCAGCTTTTTATTTGCAGTGGGATTACCTAAATATGGAAAGATGGGTGGAGTTCATGCTGGTAAATGGCGGGGAATATTTATGCACAAAAATGGTCTTGGTGCAAAAATGGTGTTCAGTTGTGTGATATTTTTAACTCTGGCTATGAGTGCTAAGAAAAAAGCTTGGATTTACTGGTGTGGTTGTGGTTTATCTATAGTTTTAATATTACTTGCTGCTTCTACAGCAGCTTTAGTCAATTTAGTAATACTCATAGGTGTTTTCTTTATTTTACGTTCTCTATGGTTGCCCTATTCATTAATGATACCGACAATCATGGGCATATCGAGTGTAGGAACTACTTTCTACGTGTGGTTTAAAGAAAATGAGGATTTAATATTTGGTGCATTAGGTAAAGATTCTAACTTGAGTGGTAGAGGAGATTTGTGGGGTTATGTATATGACATGATCTGGAAACAACCGTGGTTGGGATATGGATATGGTGGTTTCTGGCAGGGTTGGAATGGAGAGTCTGCATATATTTGGTTTGCTGAACCTTGGCTACCTACTCATCCCCATAGTGGCTTTTTAGATTTATGGCTAAGTTTGGGTTTATTAGGACTTTCAATATTCTGGATGGGATTTGCAATGAGTTGTATTAGATCACTATTAATAGTGCGTTTAAATAAATCAGAAGAAAATATTTTTCCCACAATTATGATGATTTACTTAATGTTGGCTAATTTAGCGGAAACATCATTAGTCGGTTCTGAAAATTGGATATTTTATATTTCATTTTCCTGTTCATCAGCGATTGTATTAAATGAACATAAATATCAAAAAATAAAACTCAGAAATTTACCTGAAAATACTAAATTACAGAAGTCATTGAAAACGGGGTAAAACTCTTGGTTTTTATATTAAGCATGACGGTTACAGAACTGGTGACTTATCAAACAATATTTTTTACTTATTTGATGGGAATTAATAGATATGAAAATCATCATGTTAGGTGCAAGTTTACAACAAAATGGCGGAATCGCTACCGTTGAAAACTTAATTCTCAAACATATTCCTGATGAGGTGAAAATTCATCATATTACTACCCATGATGAAGGTTCTATTTTCTATCGAATTCGGGTCTTTTCTCTGGCAATTCTCCAATTTTTATGGCAAATTTTCACCCACAAAATAGATGCTGTGCATATTCATGTTTCTGATGGGGGAAGTTTATTAAGAAAGGCGATTTTAGCGATCATATCTTCGCTGTTTAGTAAACCTGTGGTTATGCACGCTCATGGGGCAGAATTTCACGTCACATATCAAAAACTACCCCACTGGGGACAAAAGTTATTAGGTGCTATATTCCAGAAATCTCAAGGTTTTATCGTCCTTTCAGAAACCTGGAGAAAATATTATATTGATACTCTTGGTTTGAGTGATCAACAGGTTTTTGTTTTACCTAACCCAACTGAATTACCTGAACGAATTCCCCCAAGAGAAAATACTGAAAATATTAATTTAGTTTTTTGCGGGCGTATTGGGGAACGGAAAGGAGCTTTTGATTTAATTAGAGCTTTTGCCCAGTTACCTGAACCATACAAACAATTGGCTAACCTAATTTTAGCTGGAGATGGAGAAGTTGTAAAAGCCAAACAATTAGCAAGTGAATTAGAAATTTCATCACAAATAAATTGTTTAGGTTGGGTTAATTCTCTGCAAAGAGAGCTACTTTTAGCTACAGCTAATATTTTCATTTTGCCCTCTTACAATGAAGGTTTACCAATGGCAATTTTAGAAGCTATGGGTTGGGGCTTGCCGATTATTACTACCCCCGTCGGTGGTATTCCTGAATTGGTGGTTGATCATCAAAATGGTTTGTTGGTACAACCAGGAAATGTTCAGGAATTATCAGAGGCGATCGCCCTATTAATTAATGATGAAAAATTACGCAGGGATTTAGGCGCGACGGCAAGAAATAACATTCAACCCTATGACATTAATAATTATTGTCATCGCTTAGTTGATATTTATTATTACTTATCAAAATTACATCCTAATTCATCCCAATCAAGCAAAGTAGAGGCATGACATGAGAATTAATATCTGTGGTGTAGAAATTGATCCATATAATTTTGATCAAGTATTGGAAAAAATCGTGAATCATTGTTTAGAAAAAGGTAGACCCGAATATGTAGTCACACCCAATGCTATGCACATCCTCACATTACAAAAAGATGCCGATTTTCGGGAGATATACAAAAAGGCTTTTTTAGTCGTTCCTGATGGTGTATCTCTATTATGGGCAGCTAAATTTCTCAAAACTCCCTTAAATGGTAGAGTCAACGGTACAGATTTATTTGAAAAACTCTGTGCGATCGCCGCCGAAAAAGGATTAAAAGTATTCTTACTCGGAGGTCGTCCAGGAGCAGCAGAAAAAGCCAAAGAAGTCCTAGAAAACAGACATCATAATTTAAGAATTGTCGGTACTTATTGTCCTGAATATGGTTTTGAAACCCGACCAGAAGAATTAGGATTAATTAACTTTAAAATTCAATCTGCTGCTCCTGATATCTTATTTGTTGGGTTAGGCGCTCCTAAACAAGAAAAATGGATCGCTAAACATTATCTATCACTCAAAGTTCCCGTTAGCTTAGGTATCGGTGTTAGCTTTGAATTAGTTTCAGATATGGTAAATAGAGCGCCAGTGTGGATGCAAAAAACAGGCTTAGAATGGTTATTTCGACTATTAGTTGAACCTCAACGTTTATGGAAACGTTATATTTTAGGCAACCCTGCATTTATCTGGTTGGTAATCAAACAACGTTTAGGAATGCCTACATCATTTGCAAATCAGGAGGTAAGAAATTGAAAATTAGTATTGGTATCCTCGCCTACAATGAATCTAGAGAAATCTCGACTACCTTGAAATCTCTGTTTGAGCAAAGTATCTTTCAAGATGCTAACGCCAACACAGAAATAGAAGTCATTGTTGTTCCTAATGGTTGTACAGATGATACAGCAGACATCACCCAAACTACTTTACAAAATTTAGAAACCTCAACACAAAATCCTACTGTTTCTTGGCGTATTTGTGAAATCGAAGAAGCTGGTAAACCAAATGCTTGGAATCTTTATGTTCACCAGTTTTCTCGTCCCGATGCTGACTATTTAATTTTAATGGATGCAGATATTCAATTTTTAGAACCAAAGACCCTCTATCAGATGCTCCAAACTTTAGAAACAAACTCTCAAGCTTGGATATCCGTAGATAAATTAGTCAAAGACGTAGCTTTAAAACCACAAAAAAACCTGATGGAAAAGTTATCCGTAGCAGTTTCCGGTGTTTCCGGTGCAAAATCTACTTGGATTTGTGGACAACTTTACTGTGGACGTACCCACATTTTACGCCAAATTTGGATGCCCAAAGGCGTTTTAGTAGAAGACGGTTTTTTATGGAAAATGATCGTTACTGATCGCTTAACTTCTTCAGAAGTTCTTGATCGAGTTATCTTATCTGAATCCGCTGCTCATGTCTTTGAAGCATACACTCAAATTCAGAGTTTATTAAGTCATGAATTACGCCAAGTAGTGGGTAATACCATTAACGATTTTATTTATTCTCATCTAGAGATAGATGATAATTCTAGTGGAGATGCAGGAACTTTAATTAAACTCAAAAATGAGCAAGATCCCCTATGGCTAGATAAATTAATTACCGACAATGTAGAAAAAAATGGTTGGTGGACTATCCCTAGAGGGTTACTATTTCGCAGACTGCAAAGCCTCACAAATCGCCCTTTAATTAAAGCTGTTTTATTATTTCCTATGTTTTTTATCGCTTTCCTATTAGACCTCATTCTCTGTTGGCAAGCTAACTCCCATTTCCACCACTGGGAAAAAAGCCGTTATCGCCATAAAATACTAATCCGCAAACCTCTAGAAGTAACAACTTAGAAGTTTAAATTCCATGAAAATCAATCACTTTTTAACTAGAAGACACGCGCTTTATTTAGGATTAGGAAGTTTAGCAGGATTAGGTAGTTTAACAACTAATAAATTAATTAATAGCTGCTATGCAAATCAATTTATTGCCCATCAACATCGGAGTTTTTACGTGCAAGGAAATACCCCTCTAAAAACCAGGGCTGCAAAGAAAGGTATTATCTATGGTGCTGACTGTGGTAGTTTAGAATTACAGTCTCAGCCAGAATTACAAGCTGCCGTAATTCAAGAATGTGCCATGTTAGTTCCAGGATTTTTGAAATGGAATATGTTACGTCCAAATCCTGCTAGTTTTAATTTTACTAGAGGTGATTGGTATGTGAATTTTGCCCAAAAAAACAAAATGTTGACAAGGGGGCATACTTTAGTTTGGTATGATGCTTTGCCCAAATGGTTTAAGGAGACAGTTAATAAACAAAATGCTCGCCAGTTTTTAGAGGAACATATCAAAAAAGTCGCTGGACATTATGCGGGAAAAATGCATTCTTGGGATGTAGTTAATGAAGCAATTAATGTTCCCGATGGACTTCCTAACGGGTGGAGAAAATCACCTTGGTTAGAGTTTTTGGGAACAGATTATATTGATTTGGCTTTTAGAATTACATCTGAGGTTGATCCTCAATCTTTATTATTTTATAACGACTTTGGATTGGAATATGATAAACCGGAACATGAAGCTAAAAGAACTGCTGTTTTAAAATTATTAGAAAAGTTGAAATCCCAAGGAACACCCATTCATGGGTTTGGAATGCAATCTCATCTTGATGGACATGAAACTCGTTTTAATCCGCAGAAGCTACGTAACTTTTTCCGCGATATTGCCAGTTTAGGTCTGAAAATCATGATTACAGAACTGGATGTGGTAGATAAAAAATTACCTAAAGATATAGATTTGCGGGATCGCATTGTTGCTAGTGTCTATGAAGATTATCTTTCAGTTGCTTTAGATGAAAAAGCTGTCATTGGTGTGATAACTTGGGGATTAAGCGATCGTTATACCTGGTTAGCCGAATTTCACCGTCGTGATGATCAAGAACCAGTCCGTCTATTACCCTTGGATACTCAAATGCAGCGTAAATTATCTTGGAATGCCATCGCTCGTACCTTTGACAATGCACCTCAACGTTAACTATTTACTAATTAAAAACTACAAGCCACTATACAATCAATCAATATTCCGTAAATTATTTAATTTGTGTGTATAATGTTAATTATGTCCATATAATAAATCAACAAAATAACCCGGGTTTTGAAGTAAAAATTAATCTTTAATCTTAACTATTCAAACCCTGTAAAACTTAGTAAAAACTGACGTATCTTTAATATGTTCACATAGGAAAAGAACATGGAATCTAGAGAATCTATAGATTTAGACTTAGGTAAATATCTGTTAGGCGTTAAACGTCAATTAATACCAGCTATTACCGTATTTGTAGTCACAGTAGCTTTAAGCGCAGCTGCTACCACTAGACTTAAACCATCCTACGAATCATCAGGTAAATTATTATTCAAATTTCCCTCTTTTAATATCGTGGGTTCTAATCTCATACCTAACGCATCTGACGCAGGAGGAGATTTAAAATCCTTAGTATCTAGTCAAAACCCCATTAGCACCCAAATGGAAGTAATAAAGTCTCCATCAGTGCTGCAAAAAACTATAGACAAACTCAAACTAAAAAATAGTAATGGTAAACCACTCAAACCTTCTGAATTAAAATCTAGCTTACAACTGAAAATTATTGGTGGTACTGATGTCTTAGAAGTATCATATAAAAGCCGTAAACCTGAAGAAACAGCGGCGGTAGTTAATTCAGTTATGAATGTTTATTTAGAGAATGATATTCTTTCTAATCGGGCAGAAGCAGAAGCAACTCGTTTATTTATGGATAAACAACTACCCACAGCACAAAATGCAGTTCAGAATGCTGAAATAGCCCTGCGTAAGTTTAAACAAGAAAATAATATTGTAGATTTATCTGAAGAAACCATCACATCAGTAAAAGTCATTGGTGTCATAGATGAGCAAATTAATAATGTCAAAGCTGAACTAGCTCAAGTGACAACCCAAACTCAAGAACTAAAAAATCAATTAAACCTCACTTCTCAGCAAGCGATGGTAATTAGTGCTATCAGTCAATCTCGCGCCATACAAGATATTTTGTCACAACTACAAGATACAGAAAGACAATTAGCAATTCAACGAAGTCGCTTCTTGGATGATAACCCTGCAATTACCAGTTTAGAAGCTAAAAGAATCAACCTCACTAATATCCTTCAACAACAAGTTAGAGCGATTGTCGGTAATAACATTGAAATAACTCCAAAAATATTACAAATTGGCGATTTAAAACAACAATTAATTCAAAATTTAATTCAATCTGAAATTCAAAGTTTAGGACTAAATGAAAAATATCAAGCTTTACTTCAATCCCGCTCTAGCTACCAACAAAGACTAAAAGTTATTCCTCAGTTAGAAGAAAGACAACGCGAGCTAGAAAGAAGAGTAGAAGTAGCTCAATCTACCTATCAAACTCTTTTGAAAAAGTCTCAAGAGTTACAGGTAGCAGAAAATAATAATACTGCCAATGCGAGAATTATTGTTTCAGCGCAAGTCCCAGAAAAACCAGCCGGAAAGAAAAAATTTATTATTGTTGCTGTAGGTGTATTATTAGGAGCTTTCCTTGGAACTACCACTATTCTCTTATTAGAAATGAGAGACAGATCCTTAAAAACAGTGCAAGAAATCAGAGAAATATTTGATTACACATTATTAGGAATCTTCCCTTCATTATTGAAAAAATCGTTTTTGAGTTTACCCAATTCAGAATCATCAATACCCAAAATTATCGCTAAAGATGCACCCCAATCTGTAACCAGCGAAATGTATCGTGTGACTCAAGCTAATATTAGATTATTGAGTTCAGATACAATGATTAAAAGTATAGTTGTCACCAGTTCTATTGCTAAGGAAGGTAAATCTACAGTTGCTGCAAATTTAGCAACCGTAATCTCTCAATTAGGACGGAAAGTATTATTAATAGATGCAGATTTACGAGTTCCTTCACAACATCACTTCTGGGGAATTACTAGCTCACCAGGATTAAGTGAAGTCCTGGTTGGTCAAGAAAAATGCAGCAATGCTATTTCTAAAGTTATGGATAATTTGGATGTTCTCCCTGCCGGTGTTAGACCTCCTAACCCCTTAACTTTATTAGATTCTAAACGTATGGCCGCCCTGATAGAGAAATTGTCATCTCACTATGATTTTGTGATTATTGACACTCCGCCTTTATTAGTAGGTGCTGATGCTGTAACGGTTAGTAAAATGACAGATGGTATCTTGTTAGTTGCTAGACCTGGTGTGATTGATCATCATAATGCACTCTCCGCCAAGGAAATGTTAAAACGTTCTAATTATAATGTTTTAGGTTTATTAGTTAATGGCATTATCGAAAAGAATGAACCTAATAATTATTTTTATAGTCCTCAAGAATATTATTCTGCTGCTCCTAAATCTATTACCAAAAAATCACGGATTAAGGCATGATAATCTTGATCAACTTCAAATACTCAAGATTTAATTATGTTATTGAGTGAAATTGTCAGTAAATTACACAACTCTATAAAATCTCATAGTCTCACTGTCAACTCTGAAATTAACCCAGACATCGAAGGAGTGGCAGCTATAGATGAGGCTACAACAGGTACTATTAGCTATGTGGAAGGTGGTAAATTTGCCTCCTTTATTAACTCTACCGCTGCCAGTGCTTTAATTTTACCTTTGGATGAAAAATTACACATTCAAGCTACAGAAAGGGGTATTGCTTGGGTAGCAACTCCTGAACCCCGGTTATTATTTGCTCAAACTATTGCTCTGTTTTATCGTCCTTACAAACCCCAACCAACAATTCACCCCAGCGCTGTCATTGATCCCACTGCAAAAATAGGTGAAAATGTCTCCATTGGCGCTCATGTGGTTATTTCCGAAAACGTGGAAATTGGTAATGGTGTCATTATTCACCCCAACGTAGTTATTTATCCTGATGTGAAAATTGGCGATCGCACCACCTTACACGCTAACTGTAGCATCCATGAACGTACTCAAATCGGTACAGACTGCGTAATTCATAGTGGTGCAGTCATCGGTGCAGAAGGCTTTGGTTTTGTTCCCACCACCACAGGTTGGTTAAAAATGGAACAATCAGGTTATACAGTTTTGGAAGATCGAGTAGAAATAGGTTGTAACAGCGCCGTAGATCGTCCCGCAGTAGGGGAAACACGGATTGGTAAAGATACAAAAATAGATAATTTAGTACAAATAGGTCACGGTTGTCAAATAGGCTCAGGTTGTGCTATTGCCGGACAAGCAGGAATGGCCGGAGGTGTGAAAGTAGGTAACAGAGTGATTTTAGCTGGGCAGTCAGGAATAGCCAACCAGGTAAAAATCGGAGATGGGGCGATCGCCTCAGCCCAAGCAGGTATTCATAGTAATGTTGCCCCAGGAGAAATAGTTTCCGGTTCTCCAGCAATACCCCATAAACTATATTTGAAAGTATCAGCGGTTTATAGTCGTCTCCCAGAGATTTATCAATCTATTAAAGAATTGAAAAAAGGAATAGGGAATAGGGAATAGGGAATAGCAAAAGGCAAGAGTTAATATTATCCCCAGTCCCCAGTCACCAGTCACCAGTCCCCAGTCACCAGTCCCCAGTCCCCAGTCCCCATGCCCCATGCCCAATGCTAAAATCCCAACTTCTCCAAAACAGGACTTGTAGAAACAATATGTCTATCTAAACCCAACCTTTCAGGATCAATACCCAGTGACAAGGCCACTAATTGAGGTAAATGTAAAACCGGCAAACCTAACTTTTTACCAATTACCTTTTCTACCTCTGGTTGACGAGAATCTAAATTCAGATGACACAAAGGACAAGGTGTAACAATACAGTCAGCACCACTTTCTATCGCTTCCTGAATGTGCATCCCTGCCATTTGAAAAGATTCATTAGTCGCATAACTAGCAAGTGGCCAACCACAACACTTAGTTCTCCCACCATAATATATAGGAGTAGCTCCTACAGCCCGAAATATATTTTCCATTGCTTGGGGATTAAATGGATCATCTAAGGGCATAGACTTTTGAGCGCGGAGTAAATAACAACCATAAAACGCTGCACATTTCAAACCCAGTAGTTTGCGGGTAGCACGTTCCTTAATCTTATCTAAACCATAATCTTGTACTAAAGCATAAAGTAAATGTTTAACTTCCGTACTACCACGATAAGGTAAACAACCTTCTTTAGATAGCAACCCATTTACCTGAGTAACATATTCCGGTTGAGTAGTTTGGCATTCCTTGAGGCGTTCATCCACATGACCGATCACACCTTGACAAGTGCTACAGTGGGTTAAAAGTGGTAAATTTAATTCTTCAGCCAAAGCAATATTTCTGGCATTAACAGTATCTTCCAATAATTGGGAATCTTCCTTAAAAGTACCTGAACCGCAACAACTAGCCTTTTTTAATTCAATAAGTTCTATACCCAAAGCCTGAGTTAGAGACCGTGTAGATAAATACAACTCTCCACAAGCACCTTGAGCCACACAACCAGGGTAATAAGCGTATTTTAGAGATTGAGATACCATAAAATTATCTGTGAATAAAAGCGATCACTCAATAACACTCCCGCGAGTATAGCTCAGAGAGGTGGGGAGGTGGGGTGAGGGGGAGGGGGGGAGGTGGGGAGATGGGGAGGCAGGGGAAGCAGGGGAAGCAGGGGAGGAATATTAACTCACATCTTGCCTTTTTACTGTCACCTGTCACCTGTCACCTGTCACCTGTCACCTGTCACCTGTCACCTGTCACCTGT
>RDXV01000105.1 GCA_004292695.1 Nostocales cyanobacterium
CAGCGCGGTCTTGGGGGTCTCCCCCATGAGCGACTGCCGAACCCGCAAGGGTGTCAACCTGTCGTCTAATGGCGAGTCTGTGAATGTAGAATCCCCTCGGCTTTAGCCAGGGGAGTGTCAATCATGGTCTAAAATAGAAAGGTTGTACTCAAATAGTAAGGAGAATCTCAATGTCTCGTCGTTGTGAATTGACTGGTAAAAAAGCCAATAACGGTATGTCCATTTCCCACTCCCACCGTCGTACCAAGCGTCTACAACACGCGAACCTGCAAACAAAGCGTGTTTGGTGGCCTAGTGGTAATCGTTGGGTGAAGCTGAAACTTTCCACTAAAGCTATCAAAACCCTAGATAGCAAAGGTATTGAAGCAATGGCAAAAGAAGCCGGTATTAATTTGAATAATTACTAATTTTTTAGTATTGGTGATGGAGTGTCTGTTGATGCTCCATTTTATTTTTATATGTTTCTGTTTAACAGCTTACACGTAACATCTTATTAGAGATGTTTTATCTACCCAAAGGCATATTCTATGACAATTTTACACAAAAAATACATTGTTGAGAAATCATATTGACGTTAGACAATCATAGTCATAGTCTGACAAAAACATTGGTTTTGGAGAAAAATTAGGTAACAGGTACAGTCAGAAAGGGTAAATAATGTATTTTTTATTACTGAAAATCATCTAGTTTATATAAAGTTTTCATGAAGTTTTTTGTTTATATTCTCGGTAGAATCTTTAGTTAATATACTTGTAGATATATCAGACAAATATTAGTGCTTACACTGATGTACAAGATGGTTAATGGTGATTATATTAATACTGTGACTACTTCATACAAACGGTCAACTCAGTAACTTGACATCGTTATCAACCAGAACCACTTAATCTTAAACACAGGAACTAAATCAAATGATTAACTTAAAGAATCTCTCTCAATCCTTTTCTAAAAAAGCTTTACAATCTGTTGGTGTTGGTGTAGCTACAACAGCGATTGCTTTGGGTGCAGGTGTTGTTGCTGAGTCTGCAAGTGCTGCAACAATTGGTGGTATCAACATAGATCAATATGCTTCTTCCGTTAGAACTTCTGGTGGAACTTTTACAGGACCCAGCGGAAACTTTAGAACCGCAGTTACAGATCAATTCGTGGAAACCTATGGTTTTTCACAGAACAACAGAGGACTTGCGACATTTGGCTTTGCGAACTCAAT
The DNA here is from genome assembly GCA_004292695.1 of Nostocales cyanobacterium. GTDB lineage: Bacteria > Cyanobacteriota > Cyanobacteriia > Cyanobacteriales > Nostocaceae > Okeanomitos. Next base: position 1,211 of record RDXV01000105.1, read on the forward strand.
ATTAAATGGTGCAGGAGCAGACATAGCACTGTTTGATTTAGATAATTCCCTTGCACAATTCAAAGTCGTTATCAATGGCATAACCAACACCTATCAAAGTGTATTCACAGGAAGTCGCACTAACGATGCTAATAGATTTAGAATTAATGCTGCCCAAATAAACTTGAGTGATTTTGGCATAGCTGATAACGGATCTATCAGATCACTCATAGTAGATTTTAACACCTCCTCATCTCCCGCACTGGCTTTAGTCGGTAGTATCAGAAGATCCACTCCCGAACCTTCCGCAATGCTTGGTGTATTGGCAACTGTAGGTTTCTTAGCTTCTCAGCGTGGTTTGAAATTTGCTAAAAAAGCTCAATAAGTTCATAATTTCAGTGAATCCGCGAAAATTAAGAATGCCAGCTAATTCGTAAATAGAGCATTTTGGTAAACACAGAATACATTTCCTACAAGAAGCAGTAGAACACACATTTTGAGTTCTGCTGTTTTTTATTTGTTTAATTTTTCATTTAATGTCATTTAAAAGGGTGTTTTAAAACTTTTTCGTGTAGTATCCCAAACCTACAGATCCCCCTATATCCCCCTTAAAAAGGGGGACTTTAACTGTAAAAAGGGGGACTTTAACTGTAAAAAGGGGGACTTTAACTGTAAAAAGGGAGACTTTAACTGTAAAAAGGGAGACTTTAAATGTAAAAAGGGGACTTTAACTCTAGTTCCCCCCTTATTAAGGGGGGTTAGGGGGGATTATCGAGTTTTAAAACCACCTCTCAGAAATCCGTTACTTATGTAAAATTACTAAACATTGACTAATTTTTAGTGTAGCTGGCGCATAGATGCTAACAGTATAATTATCTAATTCCCATCTTTACTTAAACTTTAATAATCCAGTGCAGGTACTGAAATAAGTCACAAGATAATAGGGTAAACTAAGAATAAATAGATACTAGGGTTTTTATAATCTGATCACAGTTAAAAGCAAATATAAATCACTCCACTAGAGGAAATACTCAGTTAACATTATCCTCTGAAGTAGTAAATAGTCAGGAATTGTCTTTAAAATATTCACCTAGTACCTAGTTATAAAACTTATCTGTTATCAAAATACCTTACTCAAAAATAGCTTTGTCTTGGAGGAATTACCACGCCATGAAAAACAGTCTCAACACCAGGTTAAACACCAGGTTAAAAATGGCCTTGCTTCTTCATTCAGGAGAATCTGGTTTTGCTATAGTCATTGCTGTTTCACTGGGATTAATTATGCTCATGGTGGGTTTGACCATGATGTTGCGTTCCCAAAATGATCAAACTATTGCCAGCACCCAAAAACAAACAGAAGAAACCGTAGCTATCGCGGAAAAAGGTGTTGCATATTACCAGTCATTTTTTAACAGTAGTGGGTTATATAGAAGACTTGCTCAATTTCCAGATTGTCGCAGTCGTAGTATAGATGATGATCCAGGTACAGATTGTACTGATCGTAATCCTGATCCTGCGACGACTACCGTCAATGCCGCTGAATGGAGTTGGTCAAACGCACGACATATCACAGGATTTTCCAGAGCTTGCAGTGCAGACTTCACTGCACTCACAGATGTATACGCAAGTACAGATTGGAAAGATGCAAATAACCCTTCTAGTGCCACATTGGGTCCAAAACAATTTAGGCTAGTAAAGTACGAATATATTAGAAACACGAGCGCTACAAACATAGGAGGCTTAGGCAGATTAACAATTGAGGGTAGGATTACTCAAGGTAGTAACAGCAACAGTAACAAATCTATTACTAGATTACAAGTTGATATTCCCGTCGGGGACGGTGATATGTACAGTATGCCAGTACCGGGAGTATGGGTAGGTAGTCGTACTGACGCTGATGGTACAGGTAGTAGTAATATTGATGGTGATGTGTTGGTAAATAGATGTTTCAATGCAGCTAACACCACTGATGCTACTAATTTCGCTACCATGCAAAATAATATAATAGCACCGCACACAGCTAGGGTGAGTGATATCGCAATGCCCGCAATCCCATCAGATATCACAGATATCGAAGAAAGGGTGATTAGTACACCTGCTGAAAACCCTCCTCGACTCACTCCTTCAGATAATCCATTTGATGATGAGTTTGATCAGCCTGGTTATATTGACCTGGGAACAATAAATAGAGATATTACTTTACCTGATAATACAGAAGATTTCAGTGACTCCAGTAATCCTAAAGTTGCTGATGGTCGTTTTCGGATGGACTTAGTTGGGAAAGAAGATGTTCATGTTTATAAAATTGATGGTTTTGGTAATGGTACGACAACTGTAAGAATTAGACCTGGTGCAAAGGTAGCTTTCTTGCTGCGTGGAAATATTGTGAACAATGTCTCCATAATATGTGACAGTAGTCGTCCTAATCTTAGTACCGATACAATACCGTCAAACCCTTATGACTCACCTGGTACTTCCTGTAACCCAACTGACATCATGATTTATGGTATGGAACCCACTGGGCAGATATGTATTAATGGTAACAGAAAAATTGAGGGATTTGTTTTTGCTCCCGGTTATACAGTAGGGGTTGCTGGTGGTGGTAATGCTTCTCCAGGCAATTTTGTAGGCGCAGTTTGGGCTAACCAGTGGCGGGGTGACGGCGGTGACTGTCCTACTGGTGGTACTGGTAGTCCGACAACACACGTAGTACAAGTGGGAACATGGGACGACTACCCCTCATTTGTTGGTTCTGAGATTCTAAGACAATATCCTCCTAGCCTTAATGCCGCAGCTAAATGGGAAAAGAGACCAGTACCAGTAAATTAAACACCAGTGATAACTTTTTACTAACTTGATCAACAGGTATTTATGAACAAGCACAGGTTTCATCCCGATTCTGGTTTTACTTTACTAGAAGTTGTGGTCGGCATTGTGGTAGTGACGTTTTTTACGGCTGCTACTATGCAAATGTTGGCAACTTCTGCGATGTTCAAAGCTAGAGCTAAAGAGTTTGCAGCAGCAGCAAATTTTATTCAAAAAGATTTAGAAGCAGTCAGGAGCTTGGCTGGTGATTTTAAATTTCCCACAGTTGGTACAGCTGTTTCTCCTCCTAATCCAGCAGCAAACACGGTGATACAATTATCGGGTCTTGACGGTATACGCGATGGTGATAAATTTCAATTTACAGGCACACCAGATGAATACCCTAAAACATTAACAGATCCTGGTCCTCCTAGCAGAACTGTAACAGTTTACACCCTGAATACTACGAATAAAACAATCACAATCAACTCATCACCAGGTTTACAATCTGCGGTAAGAGCCAATGCGGTGCTTGTGAGCAAAACATTGTGTGGTGCTGGGACTGCTACAGGAATAGCCGCAGAATTTCAAACACAAAAGTTACCAGCTACTTCTAATCCTGGGTTTCCTACCACTGGTTTCTCCCGTGGTGAATTACCTGCGGATTATGCTGATTATAAATCTGTTTCCTCTACTCCTGAAGTATTAAATGACAACCAAGGAAACCCCACTCAGAAAAAACTGTGGGTAATGAGGAAAATCACTCCTATAGCTGCTGACGTTTTAAACGTTAGATACTTAGTAGTTAAGGATAATAACGGTACTCCCAGTAACATACTTGTTAACCAACTTTCTAGTGAGGTAATACCAAATGCGGCATACCAATGTATTAAAAATTGATCAGGGTTTTACACTGCCAGAGGTAATGACAGTAGTTGTAATTGTCGGTATTCTGGCGGCTTTTGCTGCTCCTGGTTTTTTGGCATGGAATCAAAGAAAACAGATGGATGCAGCAATTTCTAACGTCGAAGGAGCAATTAAAGAAGCTCAAAGACAAGCTATGGCCAAGTCACGAGAGTGTAATGTTTCATTTACTGCACCATCCACTACACCACTAAGAATTTCTAGCAGTAACGGCTGTCTGGTGACAGGAACTCGCACATTAGAAAATATCAGACAAATGCAAGTATCAATAGATGATTCTTCTTTCCCTACTACTGCTACAAGTTTGAATTTGTTTTCCCACACAGGGCAGAATATGAACGCTAGTCCTGTGACGGTAGTGCTTACCCATTCTGGAAATACTAACTTGAGAAAATGTGTAGTTGTATCTTCTCCCTTGGGGTTAATTGGCACTGGGGAATACAGAGGTACGAGTGGCACAATATCAGCCAGATGTGTACATAGGAATACTATTTGATTTTTTGAGTTACATTTTTTGACTTATTTACATTCCAATAAAACTATGAAATTCAAATCTTACATCAAATATCCACAGTGGAACACTAACCAAGATGCGGGTTTCACTCTTATAGAACTGTTGGTAGCAGCAGTCATTATGTCAATTGTCATGACTTTAGCGGGAAGTGCATTTGTCGCCATCTTAGAACAAAACAGAAAAGCGGAATCTGAAATTCAAACACGCCAAAACTTAAACCGCGCTTTAGATTATATTGCTAATGATATTAGACAAGCAAGCAAGATAGAGGCTGGTAGTGCAACAGGAGAAGTTTTCAAGTTAACAGTTCCTACGATTTCAATACTCAATGTTGATCCTGCTCCTGATGCTGATCCACCCACGTTTGGTACGAGTGACCCAAGTGATCCAAATACTCCACAAAATTACAACTATGGTAGTACCAGTACACCAACTTATTCTGTAGCTACTAGCTCTGGTGTATGGCAAGATCCTAATAATCCAACATCATCAGTTATGCGAGATGGTAGTTTCTTGGTGAATAATATTATTGCTCCAGTACCACGAGAAATTACCACAATAACAAATAATTGTCCTAATACTACTGGCACTTTCATGGGGAATAATGGTTTCTATGCCTGTATATATACAGGTGGAAGAAAGGCAGACCTCTATTTATACGGTAGATTATCACCCAATGGAACAATTCTAGTTCAAAGTACGGTCTACACTCGTGCTAACGGTTTTAATTTTTAGTTGGTTTGATTTTGGCATAAGTTCAACTTGTAAGTTGATCAATTCTGCTGTTCATTTGTTAAACAATCGTATTTCCTCGGTTCTATAGGGAATTGGGGTTTATTTAAAGTACATATTTGGCGGGCAAGATGCCCACCCCACAAGAGTTTTATTACTATGATTTGTACCTCTCATGAATAAATGCTGCTTTATGTCCGCGTAGTGTTGTGTAAGTAATATCTTTGGTAGAGATAGGAAATAAATAAGCAATATTTCCGTATGTACTGAGTCTTGTCTGGCTACGCCACACCAGCTAACACACATTCAGTAGTATTACTATATATGATCAGCATTCTTAAATACAGTTTTAAGTAAAAATCTAAATTTTAAAATACAGTATAAATACGCTACATAAAACATATCCAGTTATATAAAAATAAACAACCATAGACTCATGTAAAGACATTCTTTAAATATCAAGGTAATGTCAATACCTGAGTTATTTAACTTTAACAAAAACAACTAAACTCCGAATCCATAGGGTTGCATCTATGCCCAAAAAATATCGGCTTGCAAAAGCCAAAGTTAGGACATTTTTTAGAATGATCCTCAAATTTTGGCGTGCATTTAAGAAATTAATTATTAAACTGATAAAATCAACTTTTCATATTATAAAAAATAGAAAATCAGCTAACGCAGGTTTCGTATTACCAACCGTAGTAATGGTATCAATGGCGGTGGTTTTACTCACATTAGTAATTATGTTGCGCTCCTTTGAAAGATCAAAACACGCAAGTAATGTCAGAGTAAACCAAACCGTAATTAACGCCGCTGCACCAGCAATTGATCGGGGGAGAGCAAAAATAAATAAACTATTTCAAGATCAACGTCTTCCCACATCTTTAGCAGCAGATCAAGATTTAGATGAAATATTTAATCAACATATTACAGAATATACCCTTGGTGATGAAACACCAATAAAATTAACAATTGCTAATAACAATAATCCCTTAAATTCAGCTTGGAAATTTCCCGTAGATACAGATAATAATGGTAAATTTGATAGTTATACTTTGTATGCAATTTATTATCGAAATCCCCCAAAAGATCCTAATGATAATAATAGATATCTTCGTAGTCGCAATACATTAGATGCTAGAAATACACCGATGAATCCTAGTGATTTAACTAGCAAATGTCATCCTCTGTTTGGTAAAAATCCAGAATTAATAGACATTAACGGCTGGTTCAAAATGGGTAGTCACATGAAAAAATCCCTGTTTATTTACACTACCACAGTTCCTATTACAAGCTCAGAAAGTATGAGTAATGGTAGTGGAGATAGTTATGAAATTTATCAAGGTAATCGCGGTTTTTCTGCCTTAGAATATCAACAAGATCGGGTACAAATTCCGCCAAATAACTATGCAGTTTTTTATGAAGATGATTTAGAAATTACACCGAATCAAGACTTTAAAATAAATGGCAAGATATTAACAAATGGGAATTTATTAACTGCGGGAAAATCAGCCAATGTGAGATTTTATCAAATTAGTAGTCCTGAATCTTGTTTTTATGAAGCAGAAAATTCTCAAATTTTAGTAGCAGGTAATTTAGGGGCGGGGGGGTTTACAGATAGTAGTGATACAGGAACAGCAACTACAGTAGATTTATTTAAAGATAAAAATACAAATCCTGAAACTGTATCAGGTTATAGTCAAAATGTAACTATTAATAAATCAGTCACAGATGCCCCTAGTGATTTAGCTTATAATAACCTAGCTTACGCTAAAAGAATTAATAGATTAGTTGATGCCCAATTTGCTAATTCTAATACCTCAGATCCGCAGGAAGTGAAAGATGCAATTGAACAGAAAAAACGACAATTAGGAACAGGATATACAAGAGAGTTATATGATCATCTGCGTCGTTATCAATTAAAAGTATACTTTAAAAAACGTACTCGCCGTGTACCTTTTGCAGAGGTAACATTTGGACAAGAAACAAGAGATAGTAACATTAGTAATCCTTTACAGGGTAGTGGTGATACACTACGTCCTATAGATAAATGGGCTTATCCTTTTGCTAGTGATGGTGTATCTGCATCTGGATATAGTCAAATATCCTTGAATATTGTCGGGGGTTCACTCAAACCCAGTGCTACCGAACCGATAAATAAACTCCAAAAAGAACTGGGAGGAGTAGAACAATATTTAGGTGATCGGGTTTTAGTGGGTAATAACTTACCGCAAAAATGGTGGGATGAGGAAACAGAAAGGTTTTTGAGTGCAAACATAGATGATACCCAAGATGTAGGTAGTATCAATTGGGATCTGAGTCAAGAACCCACCCAACGCACCCGTTACACCACTGCACAAACCTTAGCAGACATAGCAGCAACAGAAAGGGATGAAGACTGGGAATATGCAGCAGCGAAAATACCCAGAACTCCAGAACAAAAAAACTTAGTGGGTGGTGTACGTATAGTTACAGGGGCAGGAATTTATTTACCGAGAGGTTACACAGCCAACGATAGAAATTTTACAGGTGCAGGTACACAAATTTGGTCAGATATGATGCCATTTCCCCAAGCACCGATCACACCAATATTGAACCCTTACTCATTTTATGACTCTCGGTTAAATTTTCAGATTCCCCAACTACCAGAAAATGATTTTACCACCCCTTTCCTACAAATGCGGGCAACTGTAGTTTATCACTATGAAACAGCCAGAAGTCAGACTCACCCTAAACCATTAGCTTGTATCAGTAGTTTTTATGTTCCCACAAATAGCACCACTGCCAAAAATATGCAGACATTACCCGATGCGGTAGGGATAGGAAAAGACGTAAATGGTTTATCTAACAACGGTATTGTTTATAGTCCACCCAGTGGGAGTGAAGGGGGTTATGCCAACTTACTTAATTATCAGGCAAGTTTGCAGTATTTTAACGGACGTTGGGTAAATGAACCATTGAGAAAAGCATTGGAAAAAGTGGAAGGCGATCGCACCATATCAGATCATTCTGCCATAGATGCGGCTTTGTGTGCCTTGCAGATTATGAATGGTAGTATAAGTCCTGTCGGTAATATACCCCACGGAGCAATTAAAGAAATAGCTTTTTTAGATAGTCAGCAAGTCAAAACCAACCAAACCAACAACCCAGATACAGACCTATCCTATAACTTACCACTACAAGACCGCCAACCCTTAGAAATTCGCGCCACCGTCATAGACTTAAACCTACTGCGTAAAACCTCCGTTGGTTCAGAATACCTACTACCCAACAGCGGTATAATTTACGCTACCCGTGATGATGCCCTTGCAGACATCAGTGCTGGAACATCAGCCAGTGGCAAATTAGAAAGTACCGTAGACTTCAAACTTGATCCTACCCGTCGCCCCAACGCCATCATGATCATGAGTAGTGATGGTTCAGCAACTAAACTTTTTCGCGGTAATAGTAACCGTTATATTTCTGGGGCGAAAGGATTAATTTTTGTGAGTAATTTACCAGTTTATATTAAAGGTGATTTTAACAAACATACCCAAACAGAATTTAATAGCGGACTAGCATCTAATTGGAGTAACTTTTACACTCGCAGCGGTACAAATACCAACTTTTCCTGTCGTCCAGGAGATCCACAAATGCCGAATTGCCACAGTGGGGATGAATGGAGAAATGCCGTAATTTTAAGTGACTCCCTCACCTTACTTTCCGATAATTTTAGATTTGGTTTTCGGGATGAAGGAGATTATGACTGGAACAATAACAGCGATGATCCAATAATACTAGAAAACCGCCTTATTAACTTTAAATATAATGCTTATGCTCCAAATGTCAACAAAAATTATGACAGTGAAGGTACACCAAAATTAGATTTAGATCCTAACGAAAATGGAATTCAAGGAAGTTCTTATTTTCACAACTTTGTCACACCCATAGTCAAACAAATACAAGCAAGAGAATATGTATTAGAAGTTTGTACAATTCCCGATATAGAACTTTGTAATAACGATCCAAAATTATGGGCAATAACTAATGTTCCCTATCAAAATTATCATGGACAGGGACAAAATAACTGGAGAAATGACGGTAGAGACATAGAAGGGCAACCCATAAATTCAATTAAAACAGGATCAGTAGGTTCTGCAAACCCACCTAGTGACGGTTGGGGAGATGAAAACTTACCCCGAAGAATAGCCTTTAAAAGAGACATAAACACCGGAGAATTAACAACACCCTTAGAAATTTATGGAGTAGATAATAGAAATAAAATTGCAACCTTTCCCGCCGATGGTTCACAATTACCAATACCAGCGGAAAATGAAAATGGAGACACATATTTAATACCCTGGTTAAAAGCCGATGAAAATGGAAATTGGCAACCAGTGTTACAGATTAAACAACCTTTTGGTACAGCAGAAAATCCGAATAATAATAGTATTTCCCCCAACTCAGATAACAACTGGTTACAGAAAGCAACAGCAAACACATATAACCTAATTATTGCCACTGGAGACACACCAGGCCGCCCCACAGAAGACAACGGAGGTTTACCAAACCTAGTTAGATACTTAGAAAATTGGCATGAAATACCATTAACAATAGAAGGGGCATTTATGCAAATAAAAAAAAGTGTTTATGCTACCGGAACTTATAGCACAGCCATCAACACACAAAACAGTGAATTCTTATATTCAACCACCTTAAATAATGGAAAATCATCAAGTCATTTTCCACCGCAAAGAAAATGGAATTACGACGTAGGATTAACATTACAAACACCTGATTTATTTTCCCAAAAATTAGTTACAACATCCACAAAACCACCAAGAGAATACTTTCGAGAAATTAGCCGAGATGATAGATGGATAAAAACCCTATTATGTGCCAAAAATAGAAATAGTGGATATGCAATAGACACGGATCAAAGACCAAATTGTAATTAGTTGTTGGTTATTTTATTTGGAATTTTCATTAACAATATATTTTCTGTATTTTCTAATAATTAGTAAACATCAAAAAATAATGTCAAAAACTGTCACCTATCACCTATCACCTGTCACATTCGATCAAGGATTTACTATGTTAGAAGCATTAACAGGAACAGTATTAGCGACAATATTACTAACAGCAATTACCCCAGCAATAGTCATGTCAACTGCTATTAGAGTTCAATCAAAAAGAATAGAAATGGCATCAAAAATAGCCAGAACATTCATTGATGGAGTCAGAATAGGTTCAATACAAAAACCAACCATAGTATCCCAACTAGCAGCAACCCAAAACACCCCCAGAAATATAACCACAGCACCAGATGATTATTTATTCAACACATCAGAAATGCCCCCACCATTATCACCAGGAGAACTATATTGTGCAGATAAAAATGGCATAATTAAAAATACAAACTGTGAAAATAACCTATTTTATATCCAAGCTGGCAGAATAACACAAAGCAACAAAAAAAACGACGGTTATCGGTTAGCGATCAGAGTATACAGAAACGACATTGACTTTAGTCAACCTATCAAAATCAACACCGGATCAGAAACAAGAAAAACAGCATCACCAGTAACAGCAAGCATCGGAGATAAACAAGCACCATTAATAGAAATAACCACAGATATAGCAAACCAAAACACTAAATTTTATGCCCTATGTCAAAGACTAGGAATAGCAATAAACACACCAGAACCAAAATCATGTAAATAGTAAGAATTCAGGAGTCGTAGGGGCAATCTCCCCGTGGTTGCCCGTATAGTCTTGAAAACTATTTGCGGTTCATTAACACAATAAATTCACATAATATGATAATTACAAAAAAACTCAAAAACCAAGGATTCACCCTAATAGAATTAATGGTAGGATTAGTAACGTCATCCATCATCATTACCACCCTATTAGGATTCATGATCAACATCATGGAAACCGAAAAAAAAGAACAAGCAAAAATCACATCAGAACAAGAAATACAAGCCGCATTAGAATATATATCCCGTGACTTACAACAAGCAATTTATATATATGATGCACCAGGAATAGAAGCAATTAAAAATCAACTTCCCCCATCTCCCAGCAGTATAGACAGAGTACCAGTTTTAGTATTTTGGCAGAGAGAATTAATTGAAGATGTTTTACCCATTGTAGGTAGTAGTAGAGATGATGCTTTTGTTTATTCCTTAGTTGTTTATTTTTTAATCAAAGATACTAGATCATCTGCTTCTAATTGGTCTAAAATAGCCCGCATTGGTAGATGGCAAATTAGAGATGGTGTGTTAGCAAATAAAGATGATAATACATCAATATTATGTGGTGGTTTTCCTGGTAAATATGTGAAAGGTTATAGTAGCAACGTTAATGAATTTTGCCCCAGTAGTGGTTTTAAACCCTTTGATTTGAATAGTCAAGGAACGATAGAAGAAATAATGAATAATTGGCAAAAAGGTAGTGGTGCTTATACAGCTAATACTTTAGTGCTTGTAGATTATATTGATCAAACTACAAATAATCCTCCTCCAGCAATTTGTCCTCCTAATGTTGTTAATTATAATGTTACTTGGTCTAAGGTAACTCCTGAGAGTTTTAATGATACAGAAACAGGGAAAATGACCAGTTTTTATGCTTGTGTTGATAGTCAAAATACCACAGCCCAAGTATTTATTCGTGGTAATGCTTTAGCTAGATTGAGAAATCAAAATATAGATTACAGCCACCGACAGGAAACGTATTTTCCCCAAGTTAGTGTTAAAACTCAAGGACGAGGTTTGTTATATAAATAGGTAATTGGTAATTGGTAATTGGTAATTGGTAATATAACTTCAGGATTTATTAATAGTATGAACAAATATCATCATGATTATAATGGATTCACTTTATTAGAAAATTTAGTTATTATCTTAATAATTGGTATTTTGGCGGGAATAGCTGCACCTGCTTGGTTTTCAATTGTGCAGACTATGCGTTTAAATAGCGCCCAAAGTCAAATTTATCAAGCCATCCGTCAAGCACAAAGTCAAGCTAAAACCAAAAAAGTAACTTGGCAGGTCAGTTTCAGGGAACAAAATGATATCCTTCAATGGGCGGTTCATCCAGAAACAATTGAACCCAATCATGCAAACTGGTATAATTTAGATTCTGGTATTCGTTTAGATCCAGAAACTACGTTACGTCAATCTGATAATATTAGATATGTTGAATTTGATTATTTAGGTAGTGTGAGAAAACCACCTTTAGGTAGAATCACCATATCTAGTAAATCTGGCGGTATAAGCAAACGCTGTGTATTTGTATCTACAATCTTAGGAGCTTTGCGAACTGCCAAAGAAAATCCAAGAACAGAAGATGGTAGATATTGTTACTAATTGTTTTTAAAGATTTGAATAATTTTTGTGCAAAAACTACCGATTTTTACTAAACAACATATAATTATTTTTACCCGTTATCCAGAAACAGGGAGAACAAAAACCCGGTTGATACCTGCTTTGGGAGATGTCGGTGCTGCTAGTCTGCAAAAACAGATGACAGAGTATACCGTATCACAAGTAAGGAAAATTCAAAAAACATCTGCTATAACAGTGGAGGTGAGATTTTCTGGGGGTAATTACGAACTAATGCAGAATTGGTTAGGTACTGATCTTGTGTATGAAACTCAAGGTGAAGGCGACTTGGGAGAACGAATGTTGCGATCGCTAACAGATGCTTTTGCTAACAGCGCTGAACAAGTTATCATCATAGGTACTGACTGTCCTGATTTAGACCGACAAATTTTAACATCAGCTTTGGCAAAATTACAGACCTGTGATTTAGTCTTGGGTCCAGCTATAGATGGGGGTTATTACTTAATTGGTCTGTCTTGTATAGTACCTGAATTATTCTCTGGCATAGATTGGGGAACAGACAAGGTATTTTCTCAAACCTCAGAAATAGCCGCAAAACTCAGACTATCATCAGAGTATTTACCTAAGTTAGCTGACATTGATCGTCCTGAAGACCTAATCATCTGGCAGCAAAGAGTCAGGGATAACTAGGAAAACACTGAGAGTTTAAGTAAAAAAACAACAATAGGCTTAACAATAAAACACAAAAATAAAACACAAAAATAAAACACAAACTATTCGTTATGTGACTGGGCATATCTATAATTGTGGTATATTTTAAAACTAACAATTTAGTCAAACAAGTCTACCTCATTTACCTATACTCAAGTTTTAACTCTCGATCTGATAGGCATTATGCTTTCAGAGTTGTAACTTTATAAATGACAAGCAAATTTATTGACAACACACTTACAAAAATATGGTTAATCGTGTAGCTTCTTCAAATGGTTCTCTTGCACTAAAAGTAGTAGGAGTTGTCTGTGTTTTATCGTTTTTAGTAGATTTTGCGATTTTGTTAATGGGTTTTAGTCCCTCTGACAAACAATCACAAATAGGCTTTACTACAGGAGTAGTAGATCGGGGAATTGTACCAATGGTAGGTTTAGGAATGATCCTAGCAGCTTATTGGATAGATGGTGTTGGACAGGATAGCGGCGGATCAGGAATTAATTTAAAACTACCATCTTTAATACTTTCCAGCCTCTTGGGTTTGATGTTTTTATTAATTTTCCCCCTCCACCTCAACAACGTTCGTCAGGCAAGCACCCAAAGAGTAAATCAAATCACCCAACAAGCAGAACAAGCAGAAAGCCAGTTAGACAGCCAATTACAGCAGTTTCTGAGTCAAATAAACAACGCACAGGGTAAAGCGCAAATAGAACAAGTCAGACAACAAGCTAAAGCTCAGTTTACCGAACTATTAAAAGATGAAAAGAAATACAAAGAAGCCTTAGAAAACCCTCAACTTCCCGCACAACAAAAAGAACTCCTCAAAAAATTTAAAGCCAACCCCCAAGAATTAGACAAATTTATCGCTCAACAAACAGATCCTGAGCTAGTGGCACAACAAAGAAGAAATGACATTCGTAAACGTAAAGAAGAAGCAGAAAAAGAGGCCAAAGATGCCGCTTGGAGATCAGGAATCAGAATAGGTATTAGCAGCTTGTTATTATCTATTGGATACATCATCATTGGTTGGACAGGATTAAAAGGTATGGGATCTCTACAAAGTGGAAAACGCAAAGCACCAGCCCGTTAATTGATGGAAATTTAAGTAATTTAGGCCGTCAACATAGCTTGGCGGCTTATTATCAAGAATCAGTTATCAGTTGAATAAGGGAATAGGGAATAGGGAAACATCTATCAACTATCAACCATTAACTATCAACTATTAACTATCAACTATTAAATAACTGGAAAATCAAAATTAGCAAACTTTTTAACTTTTTATATAAGTAAAATGTTATCAATTTACATACTTACCTATAACGAAGAAATAGATATTGCCGATTGTATTGAGTCAGCTATGATATCCGATGACATCATGATAATAGACTCATGCAGTAGTGATCGCACCACAGAAATTGCCAGTAAATACCCAGTTCGCATAGTTCAACATCCCTTTGAAAGTCACGGTAAACAACGTACCTGGATGTTAGAAAACATACCACCGAAATATGAATGGGTATACATCCTAGAAGCCGATGAGCGGATGACACCAGAACTATTTCAAGAATGTGTAGAAGCTACCAAAAATCCTGAATACATAGCCTACTACGTCGCCGAAAGAGTAATGTTCATGGGTCGTTGGATACGTCATAGCACCCAATATCCCCGTTATCAACTGCGTTTATTTCGGCATGGTAAAGTATGGTTTACAGACTATGGTCACACAGAAAGAGAAGTATGTGATGGTGCAACCAGCTTCATTAAAGAAACCTATCCCCATTACACCTGTAGCAAAGGATTATCTCGCTGGATTGAAAAACATAACCGTTATTCCACCGATGAAGCCAGAGAAACAATCTTTCAATTAGAAAACGGTAAAATTGACTGGCAGCAACTATTCCTCGGCAAAACAGAAATAGAAAGAAGACGCGCCCTCAAAGACTTATCTTTACGTACACCACTAAGACCCATAATTCGCTTCTTGTATATGTACTTTGCTTTAGGTGGTTGTTTAGATGGACAACCCGGTTTAGCCTGGTGTACCTTGCAAGCATTTTATGAATACTTAATTTTGCTGAAAGTCTGGGAAATGAAATACAGCAAACCTCAGCATTCAGAAGTCATAGCACCACAGAATGGGGAATAGGGTGATAGGGTAGCAGGGGTAGCAGGGGAGGCAGGGGAGGCAGGGGAGGCAGGGGAGGAACAATAAGTTCTTATTTCTCCTGAACTCCTGACTCCTCGATCTCCTGACTCCTCGATCTCCTCAATTCTAAATTCTAAATTCTGACCATCTTGTCAGATAGCACGCTAGGATTAATAATACCCAGAAACTTGCAACAATCATTTACAGGTATTACAAAGAAAAGTAACACTATTAAAGATTAAACAGCTAAAACATGAGTTTTAAACGCCTACTTGCAGGTTATCAAGGCTGAAGATTCAGGATTAAGTAACAACTCTTAACCTAAGACTCAGTAATTAATACTCTCAACAAATATTTGTGGTATGGAAACCAATCACAAAAATTTTAGTAGCATAGAAAAGGAGAACGGGGGCTTGGTACTTGAACGTCTGAAACAGGACTTAAAAAATGACCTCATCGCCGGCTTATTAGTGGTCATACCCCTAGCAACAACCATCTGGTTAACAATTACTATTGCTAGTTGGGTAATTAACTTTCTGACTCAAATACCCAAACAACTCAACCCCTTTGATGGTTTACACCCCATATTAGTCAATCTTTTAAACTTGCTGGTTGGACTAGCAGTACCACTACTGAGCATTCTTGTCATCGGCCTCATGGCTCGTAACATTGTTGGTAAGTGGTTGTTGGACTTTGGAGAAAGAGTATTACAAGCTATTCCCTTAGCTGGACAGGTATACAAAACCCTCAAACAACTATTAGAAACTGTACTCAAAGACTCCAACGGTAAATTCCGACGAGTAGTTTTATTAGAATATCCCCGCCCCAAAATGTGGTCTATTGCTTTTGTGACCGGCGCAATTAACAGCCAAATTCAACAGCAAATGGAAAAACCCATGCTCAGTGTTTTTATCCCCACTACCCCCAACCCTACCACTGGATGGTATGCGATAGTTCCAGAAGATGATGTCATTAACCTCACAATTTCCATAGAAGAGGCTTTTAAAATCGTTGTTTCTGGTGGTATTGTTGCCTCTGGTGCAGGTTTACCACCCCTAGTTATGCCCACACCACCTTTAGAGAAACAACCAGAAAATCACCTGATTTCCGTGGAAGAAACTTGATATATAAGGCTTATGGGGGCAAATTAATATTTTAACAGCAAAATAGATTGTGCAAATGTGCCAAAATTGATATGTTTATAAGTTTGCCCCATTTAGCCAATTTTTTCTAACTGTTTTTCCTCAACTACCGTCACTAAATTATGCAACGTCGCAAACCACAGCAAATTGCCAGAGAACTGGCTCTGTTGAGTCTCAGCCAACTGCCAGTAAATCCCAAAAAATTAGATAAACTACCTGATGAACAACTTGTAGCCAAATTAGTCTTAGGTGCAGTTCGCACCTTAACAACAGAAGTTCAAGACACCCTCAACAATGCAGCCGGTGAATTGCAACGCAGTAATGATCGTCTTCTCAGTAGCCAAACTAGAGCCTCTGACCTCAACACTGCTCGCACCATGTTACAGGAAGCTATCACCTATACCCAAACAGCTATTAATCAATTGGGTACAGCAGTAGACTTCCCAGAACTAATTCAATTAGCTAATCAGGATCGAGAAGTTCGCAACTACGCTAAAGAAATAGTAATTACCGTTGATGAAAACCGCATTGTCATTGACAAGATTATAGCTGAAGCACTAATAGACTGGCAAGTAACACGTCTTGCTCAAATAGATAGAGATATTTTACAAATTTCTGTAGCAGAAATGGAATTTATGGGGGTTCATCCCAGTATTGCTATCAATGAAGCCGTAGAATTAGCTAAACGCTACAGTGGAGATGAAGGACACCGCTTTATTAATGGTGTTTTACGCCGGGTGACAGAACAGAAAAAAACAGCATAAGCTACTATCCTCACTTCTGCTAATTTTTTCATGTTTTCAAAGTGAGGATATTTACACCACTCTTATTATTAGAAAAAGTGGCAAATTCAATTAAACTATTAATTACTAATAACTAATAACTATTAAATAATAATATTGCTGCAATGGTTTTTAATTGGTTTCGCCGTCAACACAATGATTCTCAAACTCCCCCACTACAACCAGAGGGAAAAAACCCATCTGTAGAAGAAACACAGCCAGAACAAGCCGCAGACACTACACAAGATACGGCAGACTTACTGGCTTATGCTAAAGCAGCCTATAAAAATATTCAACAAAAACAGCAATCTGAATCTTCCTCAACTACTGTTACTGAAGAACCTACACCAGAAACTACGGAAGAAGTTACTCCCGCTGCTGTTACCGAAGAACCTATACCAGAAACTACGGAAGAAGTTACTCCCGCTGCTGTTACCGAAGAAACTACAGAGGAAAACAATACAGAAAGTCCTGTAACTCAGGAACAACCAGCAACATTATCTTTTTTAGAACGAGCAGCCGCAGAAAGACAAGCCAAGCAAGAAAGGTTAATGGCCAGCGCGGTGGAAGTTCCAGAACCAGAACCAATAGTTACTTCTTCATCTGCCACAACAACAGCAAATACAGAAGCAGTAATTCCCGAACTGGAATTTGATGATGGTTTTATTTGGTCTACAGAAATTTTAGCAGCCCAAGGTAGACGGGCAGAAGATATTTCCATAGAAGAAATTACCTGGTTGAAAAAACTCCGCCAAGGTTTAGATAAAACTCGGCGTAATATCCTTAACCAGCTTAAAGCTATTGTTGGTCAAGGTCCTTTAAATCAGGATGCAGTAGATGAAATTGAATCTTTGCTATTACAGGCTGATG
>RDXV01000276.1 GCA_004292695.1 Nostocales cyanobacterium
CTACAGGAGATTTGCCCTCTTGGGCGATTGGTGAGGCAGCGCGGTCTTGGGGGTCTCCCCCATGAGCGACTGCCGAACCCGCAAGGGTGTAAACCTGTCGTCTAACGGCGAGTCTGTGAATGTAGAATCCCCTCGGCTTTAGCCAGGGGAGTGTCAAAAAAATAATCTTCCCAGTATTTAGTAGGTTAAGGAATGATGAACTGGTGAACCCCAAGGAGGAAGAACCAAGAAATGTAGATATAAAAGATGAAACTGCCATTAAGAATTCATCAGACATTACTGCATTTCTGGTAAACATGAACCAAGCACCCCGAACTTTGACCCAGGCACAAGTACAAGAAATATCACCTTCGGCCTTAGCCTATTTGGGGGATGCAATTTACGAACTGTATGTTAGAATGTTTTTTCTGTGGCCAAAGCAACGGCCGGAAATATACCATCATTTGGTAGTAGCTCAGGTCAGAGCAGAAACACAAGCCCTACATTTGCGATCGCTAACTCCTCATTTAAGGAGTAACGAGTTAGAAATAGTCCGTCGTGGTCGTAATGCAGCCACAGGCCGACCAAAACGACTTAATCCCGAAATTTACCAACAAGCCACAAGTTTAGAAACCTTAATTGGCTATCTATATCTCACCGATTATCCCCGTTTACAAGAACTATTACAAAAACTCCATCTAGAGAAATAGTGAGTAGCTCAATCTCCCGATAGGAAAATCATCTGTAATGGTTAATTAAATTGAGGTAATTGGGATGCTCATTTATTTCACTAAATCAATAATTAATCCCATGACTAACCAACCTAAAAAAATCAATCACAGTAACAAACCTAATCGTAGCAAACCCATAAAAATCAAGGGTAAGCGCGTTGTTCCTAATCCGATGAGAAGTAACGGCAAAGCGGAAGTTAAACCTATTTCTCGTAAACCTCGCCCTGCTCAGTATTCTGCCCCAGTATCACCAGAAGTTAAATCCTCAGAAGATAATGATTTAATCTACGGCCGTCATCCAGTTTTAACAGCTTTAGAAAGTCAAAGAAATTTGAACCGGGTTTGGATTACCTCTCGTTTACGTTATGATCCTCGCTTCCATCATTTGATTTTGCAAGCTAAAGATAACGGTACTGTTATTGATGAAGTTGAACCCAAGCGTTTAGACCAAATTACAGAAGGTGCAAATCACCAAGGTATAGCCGCCCAGGTTGCTCCCTATGCTTATCTGGAATTGGAAGAACTAATCACAAAAGCAAAGTCTGTAAATGATCCTGTAATTGTAGTTGCCGATGGGATCACTGATCCCCATAACTTAGGGGCAATTATTCGTACAGCTGAAGCAATCGGCGCTCAAGGTTTAGTTATACCCCAAAGACGGGCAGCGGGGATCACTTCTACTGTGGTTAAGGTGGCCGCAGGTGCGTTAGAAAATTTCTCAGTGTCCAGAGTTGTCAACCTCAGTCGGGCTTTAGAACAACTTAAAGAAGAAGGTTTTTGGATTTACGGAACAGCAGCTACCGGTAGTGAACCTATTCATACAGTCAAATTCAGCGGACCTATCGTTTTAGTCATCGGCGCTGAGGGCGAAGGTCTGAGTATGTTGACACAAAGATCCTGTGATGTTTTGGTGTCTATTCCCTTACAGGGTAAGACTCCTAGCCTTAATGCTTCCGTAGCTTCTGGGATGGCTCTTTATGAAATTTATCGTCAACGGTTGCTAAATACTCATTATCTTGATAGATTACACACATTTTCCTTCAAAAAATAAACCTAAAAGAGTATAAAGAAATGTAAAACAGAGTCCATCTCTCATATTCTTTAACACCCGGAAAACGTTTATAAATTGGTGAAAACCATGAAAACTATTTGGCATAATCTTAAAGAAGGGCTAATTAGCTTATACGATGGCTTGGGCTTGGCTTGGTGGGTAGAGATTGTCACTCAAAACCCAAATTGCACCTACTATTTTGGGCCATTTATTAGCTCAGTAGATGCAAACCTAGCCAGCAAAGGCTACCTAGAGGATTTAGAAACCGAAGGAGCGCAAGGCATTGTTGTCAATGTTAAGCGTTGCAAACCTTATGCTTTAACAATTGCTGAAGACCTGGGGGAAATGATTGACCGTAAAGTAAAGCCTGTCTTTAGCGGTCAGATTTAATCAAAAGCTAGAGGCTATCATCGTTCCTGGGTTAATTCTTCCTAACTCCGGGAACGATTGGCAACAAGAGGTGACAGTGGACAGTTGACAGTTGACAGTTGATAGTTGACAGTGGACAGTTGATAGTGGACAGTGGACAGTTGATAGTTGATAGTGGACAGTGGACAGTTGATAGTGGACAGTGGACAGTTGATAGTTGATAGTGGACAGTGGACAGTTGATAGTGGACAGTGGACAGTTGATAGTGGACAGTGGACAGTGGACAGTGGACAGTGGACAGTGGACAGTGGACAGTTGATAGTGGACAGTGGACAGTGGACAGTTGATAGTGGACAGTGGACAGTTGATAGTTGACAGTGGACAGTGGACAGTGGACAGTGGACAGTGGACAGTTGATAGTGGACAGTGGACAGTTGATAGTGGACAGTGGACAGGTGACAGTGGACAGGTGACAGGTGACAGTAAGAAGGAAAGAGTGTATTTTTACCCATTACCCATTACCCATTACCCATTACCCATTACCAATTACCTGTGGATGTGTTTCTAACCAGGTGTCAATATCATGTAGTAATTGTTGGGGAATTTCCCAGGGGAAAAGGTGGGCTGTGTTTGGGTAACATTGCCACTGAGAATTTTTTAGGTGTTTTACCGTTTCTAAACTGGAAGCAGCGGTAATGTGACGGTCTTCAGATCCAGCAAGTACCAAACTAGGACATTGTATTTTTTCTAAGTCCGGTAATCGGTTATATCCCGCTTTGATTGCACTGTAAAGAGCGCGGGTTGCATATTTAGAAGTTTGTAAATAAGCTGGTACAGCTTCCTTAGCAATATATTTGTAAGCTGTGGGTGTGTGTTGTTGAATTAAATAACGAAATAGTGATTTTTTAGCAAAGGTTTCAATATTACAAGACCAACTAGGTTTTATATAATTTAATATTCCTGCAATACCCGTATAAAGATTATCTTGCCAAGAAATAGGGGGATGATTACCCCAAGGTTTAGCGGAAGTGGCTACTAAAATCAGTCCTGTAACTCGTTGGGGTAAACGCAAGGCTAATTCCATCGCCAAAATACCCCCCAGTGACCATCCCAATACTACACATTTTTCTATCTGAAAACGGTCTAGAATAGCTTCTAAGTCTTCTAAATGGTCGTGCATAACAAAATCTTGATTAAAGCGACTTTTGCCATATCCGCGCAAATCAGGGGCTAAAGTTTGAAATCGTTGTGATAGGTGATTAGTAAACACAGAAAGACTATTTCCACTGCCAGGATGACCATGTAAAGCGAGTATAGGAAAACCTTGACCTTGGGTATAAACGTGAAGATGTTTCATGTTTGGTAATTGGTAATTGGGCATTGGGCATTGGGCATTGGGCATTGGGCATTAGTTAGGGTCAGATTGACCGTGTTAGCCTGTGGACTAGATAGTGCCGACACTTCTAGGGTGAAGCAGGAAGAAAAAGCTGGCTCTTGTTAGCATTAGTTAGCTTT
>RDXV01000277.1 GCA_004292695.1 Nostocales cyanobacterium
ATGAGGTACAGAGTTTTTTAGTTTTAGGGAACAGGGAACAGGGAACAGGGAACAGTAAATAAATCAGGGTGTACTTCATAACTTCGGAAACTGCTGTAAAAGTTAATTCTTTATTCTCCTGAACTCCTTGATCTCCTTGATCTTCTGACTCCTCGATCTACTTAGAATGAGCAGTCATGATCTCAGGCCCTGCGGTGACGATCACGAATTTATCAGGATCTAATAACTCCCGTGCTGCTTGGTTAACTTCTTTTTGAGTCACTTTTTGAATTTTTTGGACAAAATTTCTTAATTCCAGGGTATCTAACCCATAAACCTCATTTAACAAAATTCTGGCGTTTAACTGCTCTGGTTTAGACAAAGAAATATTATATTCACTAATTAAACTACGTTTTGCAGTTTCCAGTTCTGTTGTCGTTACACCTTGGTTATGTATCTGTTCTAAAAGCTTGCGAGTCGTGGCGATCGCCTTATTTGCATCCTCTGGGTTGGTTTGCATTTCAATCAAAAATGTACCAACATTCCTACCACCTTGGAAATTACTGTAGATGTGATAACTTAAACCCAGGCGATCGCGTACTTCTGCACCCAGTCTACTGGATAAACTATCCCCTCCCAGAATTTGATTTAACACCAAAGCCTGATAAAATCTGGGATCTTGGCGTTTAATACCCACATAACCCATATAAGTTACAGCTTGGGACTTACCAGGTATCACAGAATTAATTCTCACACCTTTATTTTTCACCACCACTTGCGGATATTCTACCACCGGGGGTTTTCCCTTCACTCGCCAATCACTAAATTGAGCATCAACTAGCGATCGCACCGCTTCCACATCCACATCACCCACCAACACCAACACCATCCGATCAGGGCGATAATGTTCTTTCCAAAAAGTCAGCACATCTTCCCGTTGAATATTACCTAAACTTTCCTGAGTCGGGAAAATATGTAACGGGTGACTTTGGGGATACAATGACTGAATAAACTTCCTATTCGCCACCTCATAGGGATCAGCTAAATCAGATTTTAGCAAACTTAAAGCCCGCTGACGACTAACTCCTAACTCCTGCTCTGGAAATGTACTATTTCTTACCACATCTGCAATAGTTTCTATCAAAACTGGCAAGTCTTCCCGCAACCCTTGACTCTGAATACGCACACCTTCCCGCAAAGCCGTAAACCCTAAACTCGCACCTCTATCTTCCACAATTTTACTGATAGTCAATGTATCCTTAGTCCTCGTTCCACTCATCAAATTTTCCGCCACCAAAGCAGCTAAACCAGCCTTATCAGCTTGTTCAAATTCCTTACCCGCCTTAATATAACCACCTAACGTTACCGTCGGACTACTAGGATCGGCAAATAATAACACCCTTAACCCATTGTCAAAAGTCAACTTTTGTGGTAAAGGCAAATTTACAGTTAAATTATTTCCATTTTTATCTATCTTTGGTAAATACTGACTGACATCAACAGCAGCAACATTTACCTCATCTGTAAAAACTTCATCATTAACAATCGCAGATGAACCACTATTAACCTTAACATTTTGTTGAGGTTCAAAAAAACCAACCGCTGCTAATTCCGGCTTAAAATACTGATTAATCACATTCACAACATCAGCAGTCGTGACTTGACGAACTTTTTCTAAATACTTTTTAGTATATTCATAATCATCAGCAATCAACTCATCATTAGCAAACTGCATTCCTTGACTGGTAATATCGCGCTTATTTAACACCACATTAGCTATTAACAACTTCTTAGCGCGTTCTAACCGTTCCAGTGTTATTCCAGTTTCCCCAAGTTTGATAATTGCAGACTTCACAGAATTACTAACACTTGCTAAATCTTGATCATCAGCAACATCCACAGATAAATCATACCAACCAACCTCACGTAAACCCACAACCCGCGCAGAAATATTAGTAGCTAAACCAGACTTAATTAGATTTTCATGTAAATAGGCATTTTTACCCCCAGTTAAGATATAATCCAAAACTCCTAAAACTGGAATATCTGGATCATTGAGATGGGGTAAGGGATAAATCATTTGTAATATCTTACCTGCTCCCGGTTCTCGTAACACCACCGGAGAACTAGGAATGTGAGGAGTAGGAGACTTAACAGACGTTGTAGGTATTCCACTCTTGGGAATTTTACCAAAAACACTCTTAACCCTTTCCAGAGTTGCTTGAGTTTGAAAATCTCCCACAACCACCAAAATAGCATGATCAGGATGATAGAATTGCTGATAATGTGCTTTTACCTGTTCCACAGTCAGCTTTTCCACATCAGCAACAGTACCAGCAGTTGGTAAACCATATCCACTATCAGGAAAAACCGACCGCATCAAAGCACGTCTGAGACGATATTTGTCATTATTTTCATAACCCTTTAACTCAGAAATAACCACCCGTTTTTCACTGTCTAATTGCTGGTTATCAATGAGTAAATTTTCCATCCGATCCGCTTCTAATTCTAGTAAAGCAGAGAGTTTATCTTTTTCTGCGGTATGGTAATAAGCAGTTTGTTCATAACTGGTAAACCCATTGTTATCACTACCCAAAGCACTAAACAGTTTTGAAAATTGAACAGGACGTGATTTAGTACCTTTGAACATAATATGTTCTAACTGATGAGCAATACCATTTATGCCAGGAGTTTCATAAACAGAACCAACATCATACCATACCTGTACACTGACAACAGGTGAACTATGAACTTCTTTAGTGAGTACAGTTAAACCATTTTCTAAGACAGTCTTTTGTACACTGCTTGCGCTTGTAAATTTAGTATCTTTTTTAAAACCGCTTGCGGAAATTTGCTGATAATTCTCCCCATGAAAGTTCATTAATTTTGGACTACTAGAAAATATGAATTTCAGTAAAAACGTTGCTATAAGAGAAAATAAGAATATAAATACAAGAAAGCGATATCTGTAGAAACCAGTAATTACCAACATATTATATTTTTTATAATAAGTAAATAAAAGTACATTTCATTTACCTATACAGCTAGAGTTTAACTTTTCTGGAAAATTCATCTTTAGGGAATAGGGAATAGGGAATAGGGAATAGATGAACTCTTTACTGTCAACTGTCAACTGTCACCTGTCAACTGTCAACTGTCAACTATCAACTACCTAAAAACCTGATGAACTCTAAAGGTAAGCCATCAGAGTCAGCGATAAAGGTAACTTCTAGAATGCGATCGCCTATTTGTTGCTGAGTTGGTTCTAAGAGGATGTTGAGGGGTTGTAACTCAGAAACTAAGGAAATTTGCTCCTTTAACTTAAATAACCATTCATGTAAATCTGGTACAGTTTCAGTTAAATCAAAAGAAAGATGATAATAACCCACATAATGCTCATCTGCAAAAGCATCAGCAGCGGGTTTTGGCTGAGGAATTTGGATCAACTCGATGCGACTACTTAATCCTTCCATCCAGCAAGCAAGAGTATAGCCGGTTGTGAACCTTTCCGCAACCGTAAAACCTAACTGTTCATAAAATGCGATCGCCCTGTGAATATTGGCAGTTCTGATAGAAGCATGGTGCATAGATGGGGGATGGGGAGATGGGGAGCAGGGGGAGCAGGGGAAGCAGGGGGAGCAGGG
>RDXV01000278.1 GCA_004292695.1 Nostocales cyanobacterium
AACTGTTAACTGTCAACTATCAACTGTCAACTATCAACTGTCAACTGTCAACTATCAACTGTTAACTGTCAACTATCAACTGTCAACTATCAACTGTCAACTATCAACTGTTAACTATCAACTGTCAACTGTCAACTATCAACTGTCAACTATCAACTGTTAACTATCAACTGTCAACTGTCAACTAATTAAACACTAACCCTTTCACCAGGTTTAGGAGAAATTACCTTTGTGGTTAAATTTTTTTCTGCTAACATTTTTTCAAATTCTTCTGTACTTCCCTGAGATTGAATAAACTTGTTTAATATTCCCTCAAAAATTACATCTCCACCCGCAGCAGTAGGAAGCATTACTTCCGGTTTTAACCACTCAGCAGCAGTTACCGCACTACTCATACCTTTAATAATTGAAGCACCCAAGGGTAAACTTAAATCAACAATTGGTGTAATCACTATATCAACTGGTGCAAATTGCTGAATTTGAGAATCATGATTACCATGAGGTTCGTAATATAAACTTGAACTATTTACCAAATCCTTGATTAAGTAACCATTTTCCCAGATCATTGGTCCAAGTTGAGAACCGGGTACAGCTTTAATTTCTACTTGATTATTAACTGTGTAAATTTCACCATGATTGAGAATGTTTACATGATGATATCCTAATTGTTGTACAACTTTAGCCGCATTAACAGAAGCTACAACAGGAATATTTTTATCTAATTTTTTCAAAGTCGGTGGATGGGCATGATCTTCTAAACCCTGAGACAATAAAATTAAATCTATATTTGTTGGTATTTCTCGATCTTGTAATCTTGAACCTTTAAACAACCAATCCAAATTACTGAACGTTAAACAATCAACTAACCAAGGATCTAATAATATCCGCTGTTGAGCAATTTCTATCAACCAACTATTACTGTCTAACCAAGTCAGGTACATAACTAATAACTTAGAAACATTAACATCTATTTTTATTATCAATTAATCAGGGATTAATTACAAGTTACAGCAGAATTCTTAGCTTATGAATGATCTTTAATATCTAACATCTGTAACAATTTATCTACATTATTCAAATCACCCACAATACGTCTAATAGGATGAGGCCAGACTTTTACTAATGTGGGAGTAGCAGAAACTTGATTAATTTCAGCCTGTTCAGGATGTGTCAGAACATCAATTACTTTGAGAGTATAAGGATAACCTAGTGATCTCTCTAATAAAACTTGTAAATTTTCTAAACTTCGCTCTGTCGTAATACTATGGCCAGCGACAAATAGACGCAAGACATAACCTTGAGTTTTCAAGTTTTCTGGCTGTAAATTAAAATTGGATGGTTGGTATGCGTTGATATTACCTTGAGAATCTAAACGTACAATCAAATCATGATCTTCCCATAACTCTGGAAATGAAGCACGATAAGTAGCTAAAACCATCTGCTCACATATTCCTTCTTGCCAGGGTGATGCTTGCCAAGCTAAATTACCAGTGTCAAATATTGCCCCTAAAAGTGATTTATAACGCATCACTGCCGGATAAGCTTCAGCAAAAGTTTGTATTTCCTGAGTACGTGGATTTAACCAATGATCAATGGTGGCAGTATAACAAGGTACTAAAAAATGTGGAGGTTCAGATAAATTTAAAATTTCTTGTAAAGCTACACACAAATGTAAATGCCATTTGTCTTTTTTATTATAGTCAATACAATAAATTAAATCCCCCCCAGGAGTGAATAAAGCTATTCCCTTAAATAATTGGGATTCCAACATTTTATTATTTTTTTCATTAGTCATTAGTCATTGGGCATGGGGAAAGAGGCAAATAAAATATTTCTCCCCCTCTCCCTCTCCTCTCCTATTCCCTATTCCCTGTTCCCTGTTCCCTTATTCAACTGATAACTGAATAATTAAACTCGTCCTCTGAGGAATTGCATCATTTCATTAGGAGTTGGTGACATTTCGATAGCAGTTTCTTCAGTAATTCTACCTTCTTGATAGAGATTAAATAAAGACTGATTCATCGTAATCATGCCATCAAAACTAGCTTGTTTCATCAACTCAGTAATTTCCTCATATTTACCGTCTTTAATCCATTCCTTCACCGCTTCAGTGTTGATCAGAATATCGTGGAAAGCAGCCCGTTTACCATCTGTCGTTCGACACAAACCTTGGGCAATAACAGCCACTAAAGACTCGGAAACTGCTACCCGCATAGCTTCTTGTTCTTCCCCTGCATAGAGGTTGAGAATCCGTTCAATGGTTTTTACGGCGCTATTGGTGTGTAATGTTCCCATTACTAAGTGTCCTGTTTGGGCGGCTTTTAAGGCTGTGTTAACAGTTTCCTTATCCCGCATTTCACCCACCAGAATTAAATCTGGGTCTTCCCGTAAAGCTGCTTTTAAAGCATTGTCAAACTTGCGTGTGTGCATTCCCACTTCCCGCTGTTTAACTAGAGATTTACGGCTTTGGTGAACAAATTCAATTGGATCTTCGATGGTGATAATATGCTTGGGCATTTCTCTATTGATATAGTCTACCATTGCCGCCATAGTTGTAGACTTACCAGAACCAGTTGGACCTGTAACCAGAATTAAACCTTTGTGATAGTGGCAAATATCACGGAAAATCGGAGGTAATCTCAATTGATCCATTGATAGTATTTTCAACGGAATTAACCGTAATACCATTGCATAACCCCGGAGAGAATCAAAAACGTTGATCCGTACACGGGCAAAATCATATTGAGTTGCACCGTCAAATTCTAAATTGTCTTGAAAGTGTTGGATTTCTGCATCGGTTAATATTTCATGCAACCAACTCATAAATGTGGCTTTATCAGTTTCTGGGTAGTTCGTGGTTTGAATTTCCCCCCGGTTACGGAAACGAGGTATTTCACCCACTCCTACGTGAATATCAGAATATCCTTGATCAAAAGCCTCTTGTGCTAACTGTGCCAATGACAAAGACGGAGCGTGTTGAGGGACAGCAGCAGATACAGGTGGCATTTGTGGTGCTACTCCTGGACGTTGGCCAACTGGTGGTGGTGCTGGTGCTGGTGGTGGAGATACGCTGGGACGTTGACCAGCAGGTGGTGGTGCTGGTGGTGCTACTCTGGGACGCTGACCAACTGGTGGTGGTGCTGGGGGAGCAACTCTAGGGCGCTGACCTCCCAGTTGCGGTGCTGGTGGTGTAGTGATACCTGATGTGATTCTTGTTTCCCCTTCCTGTGGTATCTCTATTGTTTGTATTGTCTGACGCTGATTAGTAGGTGATGTTGGTGATGTTATGTTACGAGATGGTAAGTCTGTCATATATCCTCGTTTGGGTAGATACAAGTTGATAGAGAAAAGTTAAGTCAAAAATCTAGTTATTTGCTAATAAGTTCAGAATTTATAAATTACACTCACATACTTTTTATCAATATAACCAGATGCTACACCACTTAATCTTCAGTGGTGTTACACAAATCTTTAAGCAATAGATGGTACTAAGTGATATTCCTCGTTTCCATTTTATAAGCATAAGTAGTTAGACAAAATTAAATTCACTCGTTGAGAGAGGGAACAGGGAACAGGGAACAGGGAACAGAAAAATCAGTTGTGTAATTAATTCTGTCTCA
>RDXV01000106.1 GCA_004292695.1 Nostocales cyanobacterium
GCAAGGCAAAAGGCAAAAGGCAAAAGGCAAGAGGGAAGAGACTTTCAGCGATTTTACATTTTGTTACATACCTTGGTTTTTTCGAGCCGACTTACTTACACTATACCAGGGGGGAAAGCCTTGTGATGTCAAAGTTGGGGTGTTCCCATATAAATTGTTACTATTTACGCTTATAATTTATTTTTTGTTTTATTAAACTTTTATTAACTAAATTTTAACCAAACAATAAGTTTTTGAGAGTATCCCAAATGTGTAAGTTTATCTTTTTAAAATAGGGATGTTTCCAAGTTTTTAATTTTTAATTCTAACAATGATATCAAATAAAAAATTAGGAGGTGAGTTTAGTAATTAACCCATCTCCTTAACTCTAAAATTAACTTATCAAAATTAGTAGATTATTGATTAAACAAATCTAAATCTGTGACAGCACCAACACTACTGGAAGCTACAAGTTTAGCGTATTTACCCAAAACACCCTTAGTATAACGAGGTGGGCGGGGTTGCCATTTGGCACGACGTTGAGCTAATTCTTCCTCAGAGACATTAATCTGTAAAAGTCGTGCATTAGCATCAATAGTAATACAGTCACCCTCTTCCACTAAGGCAATATTTCCACCTACCGCTGCTTCTGGGGCGACGTGGCCAACTACCATCCCGTAAGTACCACCGGAAAAACGTCCATCAGTAATTAAACCTACAGAGTCACCTAAACCAGCGCCAATAATTGCAGAAGTGGGGGCGAGCATTTCCCGCATTCCTGGGCCACCTTTTGGACCTTCGTAACGAACTATGACCACATCCCCGGCTTTGATTTTTCCTGCTAGGATAGCATCTAAACAAGATTCTTCTGATTCAAATACTCTTGCTGGTCCTGTGATCACGGGATTTTTCACACCAGTAATTTTAGCAACTGCACCTTCACTAGCTAAGTTACCTTTGAGGATAGCTAGGTGTCCTTGGGCGTACATGGGGTTATTCCAAGGACGAATGACATCTTGATCTGGTGATGGTTCATCGGGTATATCCGCGAGAACTTCAGCAATAGTTTGTCCTGAGATGGTGAGACAGTCGCCATGTAGTAAACCATGAACTAATAACATTTTCATGACTTGAGGAATACCACCGGCTTTGTGTAAGTCTGTGGCTACATATTTACCACTGGGTTTTAAGTCACAGATTACAGGAACGCGGCCACGGATGGTTTCAAAGTCATCGAGGGTGAGTTCTACACCAGCAGCACGGGCGATCGCCAGAAAATGTAATACTGCATTGGTAGAACCACCAACAGCCATAATTACAGAAATAGCATTTTCGATAGATTTACGAGTGATGATCTGCCGAGGTAATATCTGCTTACGAATAGCTTCCACTAACACACGGGCTGATTTTTCTGTACTTTCGGCTTTTTCCTCATCTTCTGCGGCCATAGTTGAGGAATAGGGTAAACTCATACCCATTGCTTCAAAAGCTGAAGACATGGTATTAGCTGTAAACATCCCCCCACAAGAACCAGCACCAGGGCAAGCGTTACGTTCAACTTCCAGAAGTTCTGCTTCGTCAATTTTACCGGCGCTATGTTGGCCTACAGCTTCAAAGGAACTAACAACAGTTAAATCTTTACCGTCATAATGTCCGGGTTTAATTGTGCCACCATAAACAAAAATTGCGGGAATATTCATCCGCGCCATTGCCAACATTGCACCGGGCATATTTTTATCACAACCACCAATAGCCAAAACACCGTCCATACTTTGGCCACTGCAAGCGGTTTCGATAGAGTCGGCAATTACTTCTCTGGAAACTAGGGAATATTTCATACCCTCTGTTCCCATAGAAATACCATCACTAATGGTAATCGTACCAAATAGTTGGGGCATAGCTCCGGCATCTCTAACACCGATTTCCGCTCTTTGAGCTAGTTTATTAATCCCCATGTTACAAGGGGTGATGGTGCTATAACCGTTAGCAATACCAACAATAGCTTTGTTAAAATCTTCGTCTTTGAAACCTACAGCCCTTAACATGGCTCGGTTCGGCGATCTCTGCACCCCTTGAGTAACTACTTTACTCTTAAAATTGTCTGCCATTTATACCTTAATTCCTGTGGTTGTAATTTTTGTAGATTATCATTCTCTCAAAATTTGGTCATTAGTCATTAGTCGTTAGTCATTAGTCGTTAGTCATTAGTCGTTAGTCGTTAGTTGTTTGTTCTCCTTCTGCTTCCCCAAACTCTACACCCTACACCCCAAACCCTACACCCTACTCTTAGCTAGAAAGGTAAAAACTGTAATAATATTGATCCTAAACTACCGACAAAGTTCATAAAGTTGGGTTTACCTTTGTCAATAACTTCTGTTTGAGGTGTGGTTAATTCTAAAATAAACGCCTGTGTTGTTTGTAAACCTTCTGTATTTTTTTGACTTTCAAATAATTTTGCCGCTATTTGGGCATCTGCTAAGGCGCTTTTTCTGTCTAATTTTTGGTAACTAGCAACACCACGCGCTAAATATGCTCCTGCATAATCAGATTTTAGGGCGATCGCCTGATTAAAATAATCTATGGCTGGATCAAGATTGCCTTTTTCTGCTGCTGCTACACCCCAGGAATAAAATTCTTCTGGTTTAGCTATTTGTAGAGGTATACCTATTGCACCTTGGAAATTAGCCGCAGTTAAGTTAGCGTTGTTCAAGTTAACATTCATTAAATAGCTAGTTCTCAAATCTGCACCCATGAGGTTAGCAGAATCAAGTTTAGCATTTGTTAAGTTCGCCCCAAATAAACTCGCACCGCTCAGGTTAGCACCTGTTAAATCCGCACCACTTAATCTAGCACCACTCAAGTTAGCGCCACTCAAGTCTGCACCTCTCAAGTCTGCACCTCTCAAGTCTGCCATTGCCAGCCCAGCATTACTCAAGCTACAATTTTCGCATTTCTTTTTTGCAAGTAGCTGTCTGAGATCATCATTATTTGCTGCTTGTGCCGTTGCTGGTAAAATAATTGTCAGTAAAAATGCTGCTGTAGCAATAATTGGTTTTTTCATATTTCCCATTATCCTCATCTTTCAATACTATTGAATAAATATGGTATTGTAAAACTTCGCCGAATTTATAGACAAATATATGCTCAAAATTGACTGCACATTTTCTTGAATCAGAAATATGTTTCCTGTTGATATTGTTAATTTTTCATTAATGTAGGTAAACAAAAATAAAAAATGTGCATTGGATGTAGGGGTAGTGCCTCCGTGCCTACCCCTATTTTTGGGGCAACCACAGGTTTGGGGCAACCACAGGTTTGGGGCAACCACAGGTTTGGGGCAACCACAGGGGGTTTGCCCCTACTAAAATAGTAGAGACGTTCTGTTGAATATCTCTACATTGGTGTTAATTTTTGCATATTCAATTTTTACCAGATATCTATTGTTTGCTATCTGCATCTATATTTGTTTGTTCGTTACGTTTAACTAAAGTAGAAACTATCTGTTCATGGGAATTATTTTTGACTATTTCTACTTGGTTATCAAACCAGCCGATATCTGCGAATAAACCAAAACTAAAGGTTAAGATAGATGCTAAAAATAGTTTTTCTAACATAAGTATAGCTCCTCATAATCACTAGGCAATAAATTAAAAAATTAAAAATTCTTACGTATATCTAGAAATTGTTAACTTGAATATAGGTTAGCTTTTTATGTTATTCAATCACTGTAATTCTAATCTTAAATTCCTGTGATTAATATTACAACAGTGTTTTTACGTTAATATTCAAGCTGTTAATTTTGATGACATTTAGTAAATTTTTGTCAAGTCAATAATTTGTGAATTGTTGAAAGATGCAATTGCACGTAACTTGAACAGCGTTTCTGCACCCTACGTATCAAATCTTAATAAGAATGATAAATTGCACTAAATATATCTACTATAAATCTATATATCTACTTTATCACACAATATACTGATTCTGCCGGGTAGCTGAAATATTTTTAACTTGGTATTCTAAATTTGGACTGATATATTCATTTACGTCCACTTACCGAACAACATTGTTACCTCACAAGATTAACTCTCATGGAAACTCAACAACCAGACTCAACCCCCACTGTTACACCAGAAGATAATTTATCTTTGATAGGAGAAAAAACAGATAAACTGTCAAATTTCTCTACCAGTCACAAATCTAATACTCAATGGCAGCACACTTTAAAACAAGTTGTTGATATCTTAGATAAATTACCGAATTATTTAGGCGGTTTTATAGACAATAACAAACAAGCTATTTTAAGCGTTGTGTTTATTTTGTCTGCTTTAATTACAGTCAAAATATTAGTAGCTGTCTTAGATGCAGTCAATGGTATACCGTTACTAGCGCCCATCTTTGAAATCATTGGTTTATTTTATGCTGGATGGTTTACTATTCGGTATTTACTCAAATCAGAAACTCGCTCTGAACTATTGCAAAAGATTAGTGCATTTAAGCAACAACTGTTAGGTTAACCAGTTGAGATTAAACCTCTCTGTAATTGTAGGGTTACTTACTTGTTATTAACCCTGCTTTTTTTATTTCTATAGGACATATAAAATTGTACCATCAAGATAGTGAATAGTAAATGTATCTTTAGTTAGAAAACGTCTGGTAATATTTGATTTTAATTCACTACTTTAGATAGTATCTTGAATCTTGAGAAAATATTAATCTAGTTCTCGAAGTGTTGATAAACACCAATTTAATTGAGAATAAAGAGGACTAAATTGATGAATAAGAACATTAAAAAAACCAGAATAGATGCTCATGAGCGAGTAGAAAAAAACGGTTATGATCGGGGAATTATTCCTGCGGAAACAGCAGCCAGAATGGAAAGAGAAAAGGATAATTACAAAAAAATTCCTTCAGAAGCAGACATAGCAAATACACCTACAAACGATCAATCAGATACCTATAGCATCCGCACCACAGATGGTTACACTGTAGATCAAGAAGGTTTGTTAAATAACTATCCTGTAGAACCAGAAATGTATTATGAAACTCGTGGTGATGCTAGAGAGAAATTAGAAGAAGATAAAGCAGAACGCTTACAGGAACTAAAAGAAGTGAATGACAATACAGAAGGTAAACGTGGTAAAGGTACTGGCATTATTTAATCACTAATTTACTCATGGTGAGTCTTTAATTTCTACAGTTAAATTAGGCAAACCATCCAATTTTTCTGATGGAATTTCTTCTTTAACAAAGGGAACAAAAACCTTCAAACTGGCAGGAAGACATTTAATTTCCACAGGAGTTGTACCTACTATTTCTCCATCTACCACAACTTTTTGGGGTGGTTCTGTGGTAATTTTAAATTGTTTAGCTCGTAAATATCCAATATCATCTCTTTCTACTGGTGTACCTGAAGAAGCTGTTTGAAATAAATGTAATGTAGCGGCGATCGCACTGGTTTTACTTTCAGGAGCGACAATTGTTAGATCCAATAAACCTATATTCCGATTCCTCGATATTTATGAGTTAGAAAAAAGAAAAATACCAGTGTAATTGATTGTAAAATAGATGCCACACTGACCATGAGGGACATAGTAACAGTATCAATTTTCATGATGGTAAATAAAAGATTTTGCTGATCAGTAAATTATTACAGGTAATGAATATAAAAATATACTTAATAACCTGCGAAGTTCTGATTTTAAAACTTTTAGATAGTTACTAGCGGTAAATATGAACAAATGTAAAGAATTTTGTTCAATCCGGTGAGTCACTTGCTGAGGTAGTCTAGATCAATGTGAAATTATCGCCTGGTTTGACAAAATTATTTTATGACTTCAGTTTCTAGCCCTTCTCGTACTATTCGTATTGGTTCACGTAAAAGCCAACTAGCTCTAGTGCAAACCCACTGGGTAAGAGAGCAACTTCAGAAAAGTTATCCTGATATCAATTTTGAAGTTCATACCATGTCTACCCAAGGCGACAAGATCCTGGATGTAGCATTAGCCAAAATTGGTGACAAAGGATTATTTACCAAAGAACTAGAATTAGGAATGATCAACAAAGAGATTGACTTTGCGGTTCATTCCCTCAAGGATCTACCTACCAACTTACCAGAAGGTTTAGCATTAGCGGCAATTACAGAACGGGAAAACCCAGCGGATGCGGTGGTATTCCATGAAAAATACAAAGGACAAACTTTAGAAACTCTGCCAGAAGGTGCAGTAATTGGTACTTCTTCTTTGCGGAGACTAGCACAATTGCGGAACAGATACCCTCACTTTACTTTTAAAGATGTACGGGGAAACCTGAATACACGGATGAGTAAATTAGATGCGGGTGAATATGACGCTTTGATTTTAGCGGTAGCTGGTTTAGAAAGATTAGGAATGGGCGATCGCGTCCACCAAATATTATCCGCTGATATCTCCCTTCATGCAGTCGGACAGGGAGCGTTAGGGATAGAATGCAGAGCAGATGACAGCGACTTAATTACCATTCTCAAAGCTATTGAACATCCCCAAACCCGTGATCGTTGTTTAGCAGAACGAGCATTTTTAAGAGACTTAGAAGGTGGTTGTCAAGTACCCATTGGTGTAAATACAGAAATCAAAGGTGATAACTTAACCCTCACAGGTATAGTTGCCAGTGTAGATGGTCAACAACTGGTAAAAAATACCGTCACTGGATCAGCAAAAGACGCGGAGAAATTGGGAACAGAACTAGCCAATACCCTACGTCAACAAGGAGCAACAGAAATATTGGAGAAAATATTCACCGAGATTCAACGTGGCTCATAAGGTGATAGGGTAATGGGTAATAGGTAATAGGTAATAGGTAATGGGTAATGGGTAATCAACTCTTACCAATCACCAATTACCAATCGCCAATTACCAACGTACCAATTACCAATTGATTATGAGAATTTTATTTGTTGCAGCGGAAGCTGCCCCTATTGCTAAAGTAGGAGGAATGGGTGATGTTGTTGGTGCATTACCTAAAGTCCTCAGAGAAATGGGACATGATGTAAGAATATTTCTCCCTTACTATGGCTTTCTTCCAGATAAAATGAAGATCCCAGCAGAGCCAATCTGGAAGGGTTTTGCTATGTTTCAGGACTTTTCAGTTTATGAAAGTGTTCTGCCAGGAACAGATGTTCCGTTGTATTTATTTGGACATTCGGCATTTTCACCACGCCGTATTTATGGTGGAGAGGATGAAGATTGGCGGTTTACATTATTTGCCAATGGTGCGGCCGAATTTGCGTGGAATTATTGGAAACCAGATGTTATTCACTGTCATGACTGGCATACTGGGATGATTCCAGTTTGGATGCACCAAGATCCAGATATTACCACTGTGTTTACTATTCACAACTTGGCTTATCAAGGACCTTGGGAATGGTATTTAAGACAAATTACCTGGTGTCCTTGGTATATGCAAGGTCATAATACTATGGCCGCTGCTGTGCAGTTTGCTGATCGGGTAAATACTGTTTCGCCTACCTATGCAGAACAAATTAAAACTCCTGCTTATGGTGAAGAAATCGAGGGTTTATTATCCTTTATTAGCAGTAAATTATCAGGAATTATCAATGGTATAGATACGGAGATTTATAATCCTGCCACTGATAAATTTATCAATCAAACTTTTACCACTGACACTTTAGATCAACGTAAAGCTAATAAAATCGCCTTACAAGAAGAAATGGGACTAGAGGTTAACTCTGGTGCTTTTTTAATTGGGATGGTGAGTAGGTTAGTGGAACAAAAAGGTCTGGATTTGGTTTTACAAATTCTGGATCGTTTTATGGCTTATACAGATGCTCAATTTGTGCTGTTGGGAACTGGCGATCGCTACTATGAAACCCAAATGTGGCAGTTAGCATCTCGTTATCCTGGCAGAATGGCCACCTACCTACTTTATAATGATGCTCTTTCCCGTCGCATCTATGCCAGTACGGATGCTTTTTTAATGCCTAGCCGTTTTGAACCCTGTGGTATTAGTCAGATGATGGCTTTACGTTATGGTTCTGTACCTATTGTGCGCCGGACTGGGGGATTAGTTGATACTGTCAGTCATCATGATCCTGTAAATGCCGCAGGTACTGGTTACTGTTTTGATCGTTATGAACCTTTAGACCTGTTTACCTGTATGATTCGAGCTTGGGAAGGTTTCCGTTTTAAACCCCAATGGCAAGAATTACAAAAACGGGGGATGAGTGAAAACTTTAGTTGGGTGGAATCTGCTAAACAGTACGATAATCTCTATCGTTCTATTTATGGTTTACCTCCAAGAGAGGAAGAAACAGAAACTCCTGAATTGGCTGTAACTGAGGCTGGTAAATCGTAATTAGATATCTGTGTAGAAAAACAGAAAATTGTAGAGGCGTTTGATTTAACGTCTCTACTGGTGAATTGAATATTTGCAGCTAGTTAAAAATTGATATTGAAACTACCATTAGCAAAATCGAATTGTTCAAATCCAATGGTATTCATGATGATGTTATTTAACTCAAAAGTAACTTGATTGTTATTTGTGCCTAAATTGATTTGAAAATCTTCGATGTTATAAGTTCCAACATTGAGGATATCAAAACCTGAACCACCGTTGAGGGTAGCTTCACCAAAACCTACAACAAAGTCATCACCATTACCCATGTTGATGTTAACACCTCCACCAAAATTAGAGGCTTTTAACTGATCATTGCCATTACCCATGTTGATATGTCCGCCAAAAATACTATAGGATTCATTACTGGTGGCGTTAGCAATAATGGTATCGTTGCCATTTCCTGTGTTGATCAAACCGTGAGTGTTATTGATGGCGATCGCCTTGTTTCTAGCTTCGGCAATGGCAATGATATGATCGTTTCCATTTCCTGTGTTAATTAAACCTTTTTGGTTATCTATGGCGATCGCCATATCTTCGGTTTCAGCGACAGCATTAGCTACAGCTTCAGCTACAGCTTGACTATTCGGTGTAGCTGTGACAAAAGTACCAGCAAAAGTTTCTGAAAATGTACTATTAACAGAAGTAGCTTTACCACAAATAGTATCATCATCATTGCCTGTAGAGATTCTACCTTTTGTATTGTTGATACCTTTAGCAATGATTTTTGCTTGGGCAATACTGACAGTTATCGCTTGTGCAAAAGCTGTTAAATTTTCAGAGTTGGGTGTTTGGGTAATATCATCAACAATAGCTGAAATATCTGCATTTGCTATCGCTACTGCGGTGATAGAAGCATCAGCAAAACCAGAGATATAATCTTTACCATTACCAGTATTGATGTGACTGTAGGAATTATCAATACCATCAGTTGTAGCGTTTAATTCAACAGATGTAAAAAGATTGCTAATAACAGCGGTATCTGTGGTTTTTGCTAAAGCTAAAGCCTGAAAAATGATAATTGCATTAGCTGATAAATCAGTTTTGGCGACACCTGTTATTTTATCTGCACCGTTTCCTGTATTGATTATACCTTTGTTTTTAATACCATCAGTATTAACCTCTTTGGTGATGATAAATTCACGATTGAAAATGGTAGGTACATGATCTGTTTCTACAATTTCCACTGATAGTTCTATACCAAAATCATCAGATATCTCTTTTTTTCCAATAATTTTATCTGCACCATTCCTAGTATTGATCTGGTAATGTTTAGGAATAGTAATTCCGTAATCTGAATTGATTTGATCGGCTTTGTTTGTAAATTTTACCTGGCGTAAATTTAAAGAGCGCATCAAATTTTCCTTATAATTGACAACTTCACAAAAATCAGGCAACAGCAATTGACACATTAAATCTGAAGTGACTTAATGAGGAAAAAGAAAGTAATTAACTGAAATCAAATTAGTGATTTATATGCAAGATAGAATAGACGGAGTTTTACCGCTTTTTCAATTTTGCATATTTCAGCTAAAAGTTATATCTGCAAATTACTGATTACAGAAATAACCAATTATTAACAGTCAAAAGTGTGAAATTTGACATTATGTAATTCATTAGTTGGTCACAAATAGATACTCTCCATGCAACTACTGTTTTACGAACTAGATATTTCATCTATTGCATCGTAAAGTAGCACTGATCTCTGATTTACTGTAGTCAATTTGGCAGAAATATATATTAGGTGTTAATTCCGTTAGACAATAAAGTTAGACAATAATTATTATTAATGAATTATCATTTAATTTCTAAAAAAATACTATTAATAGATTGCATAAGTATTATATATTTTGTTAGTATAATATTTGAAATAGGTATATTATTTTGAATAATTAGCTATATATCTAAATTATGTATCACCAAATTACAGGTTATTACTAAATAAAAAACACTGAATGTTTGACAGTTAATAATCAACATTCAGTGGTTATTTAATTAGTTATTTGTAACAGATTGATTCAAAATCATTCCTGACATTCATGAAGATAATTCCACAGAAATAAGTTCTTCATTTTTAATTTATTTTATGGAATTAAATCAATTGCTATGACAGTATTTTGAATCTATACAAATCTACTATTAATCAAAAACTGGATTGATTACAGCAGCAGATGTACTACCTGAGAAAGAACCTCCACCGAATTTAGCTACAGCTACAGTATCAGCTTTTGTGAAAGAATAGGTGGGGAAAAATGAGTTATTGATTGCATCACCTTTTGCACCAGCAGAAGCACTATTGCTGTAAGTTTTAGGAGTGTTAACAATTGTATCAAATTCGTTTTTAGATTTGAATTTAATCTTAATTTGATCTTCTTGATCGTAGCTACTTGAGAAATTATTGCCAGAAGTAAAAAAACCACCAACAACTTCAGAACCAGAAACGTTTTCTAAGATGTTTAAATCAGAAATAATCATTGTTTTTCTTCCTACTAGATACACTCTGATGTTTGTTTTTGTCTAACCAACTTTTTATCGTTGGCTATATTTCTAATATAGTTAATATTTTCAAAAAGTCAACACATTTACCTAAATATTTTTTACTAAAAAATTAATAGAAATAACTTGATAAATAAGCTAATTATCAACATAAATATAAACACAAAATAAATATAAATAAACAGTAAAATTCTGGACAATAATCACTTTTACTGCCCAGATAATTAATTATGTGTGAGTTACGTAAAAACGTGCCTTCTAGGTTTTGATGTTGATAATTGTAGGGTGATTATTCTTGTCTATTGCAAGAATAGAAATTAACACCACTATCAATTATATTAATGGTTTCCGCTGTTGCTAAGATTCTTCAATATAAATTATTGAAGTTATCTTAAAAAGTAAGTAGATGCACCCTTGTAAACAGCCAACTTATTTTTGTTAGCTATATTTCTAATATATTTATTATTTTTTAAAAGTCAATAGTTATCAAGAATTTTTTATTCATTAAATCTGGTAATTTTTAATAACATAAAAACATGAAAATCTAGACAATAGTTGTTAACTATATTGCCTAGAAAATTTATATTCAATATAAATAAACTCAGAATATCAAAATAATCCAAGTAGTTATTGATTTACGGTTGATTGTAATAATGATTCCTGTAGGGGTAATTCATCCTGATCACTAATCTGAGTCACAATTCCTAAATCTGATACTTGTTTTTGTAACCAGTCAGAAAATAATTCATTAATGATTTTATTGTGTAAAAATTCATCTAATTTTGGTTCAATAATTTCCTCAACTAAAATTAAATGTACTCCTTTAGTAGTGGTAATTGGTTTAATAACCTGTGGTGGTGTAGTAGCAAAGACGGCCGCTGCAATTTCTGGACGAAAATCTTTTCGGTATTGGATTCCTTGATATCCGTAAACACGACGTTCTTCTGAATCTTCTAGATACAAATAGGCTACTTCTGGAAAAGAAATTTCCTCTTCTTGTAAGCTATAAAACATCTCTAGTGCCAAATCAAGATTATCAAACATAACTTGATAGGTAACGGCACATAAATAATCTACCTTATGTGCATAAAAAAATTTTTCTACCTGATCAGAAAATAAATGATTAGCTAATTTTATCATCAGAATTTGATGATAGGCAATTTCTTCAAAATCATCAACAGATAAATGATATTTTTCCAACCAATTCCAAGTGTCTTTAGCTTTAACTAATTTTTTTTCAAGTCTGAGTTTATCCCCTTGTTGCTGTAATTCTTCTGGTGTGACAGTAATTCCTAATTCCTGTGCTATATCTGTAATAATTTTTTGAGATGCTATCGCTTTGATAACATCAGGAATTTGGCAAGAGAGTTTAATGTTATGAATGATGTCAGTGTTAGTAATATTGAGAATTTGGGACATTATTTAATCCCTCCATAAAATATTTCTTATTTATGTCTCTGTTCTGAATTACAAATCAGATTAAGTCCTCAAATTTAATTAAATTACTTCTTTATTAAAACCCCACTTTACAGCGGGGTCTAGGTCACTTTGGTACTAACAATGGTACTATCTATGCTAATGCAGATAAATTTGATAATTCCTTATCTATTCTTTCTGCTAATTTATATGCCATTAAAGGCGGATTTCGGTAATTACTAGCAGTTTTTCTAAACGCCCATCTTCTAGCTTCTACTTCTGACACGCCAAATTGTACAGCTAATTCATGGTATGACCAGCCGTATTTTCTCATTAATTCAATTGGGTGCATAATTTGATAAAATTTAATGAATGAGTAGTTCAGGAATAAATGTTTTTCTGGATAGGGTTTGCTGAATCTTAAAACTTACCAAATGCCTAAAACTATCACCTGTAACCAATTAACACGAAAATACTTTCTCAGCAACTCCTATATATTTAGCTAAATTTCCAAACCATTTTTTTGTAGCTTTGTAAATGGGTCTAAAACAAAATCAATAATTCTTCTTTGACGAATAATAACTTTAGCATTTGCTGTTTGACCTGCGGTTAAAGGAATATGTTTTTTACCATTTTGAACATATTGTTGGGAGAGTTTAATTTCTAATTCATAAGTATCAATGCTACCTGTAGATGTTTGATTAATTTTGGCATCTGGAGATATCCAAGAAACTGCACCCGCTACAATACCATATTCTTGGAATGGGTAAGCATCAAACTTAACTTTAACTGGCATTCCTGTCTTTAAAAAGCCACTATCTTGGCTAGGAATTTGAGCTTTTAAAATCAATTGAGCATTTTTGGGTGCTATTTTGGCAATTTGTTGACCTATTTGTACTACTGCACCGGGTTTAGTGATTGGTAATTCAAAAATTGTACCATTAATAGGCGATCGCACTATTCTTTGTTGGATCTGCATTTCTATAGATTTTATCTGGCTTTTAGTTTGCTCAATTTCTGATCTTATTGACGTAATTTGTGTTTGTATATCCTTTAATTTTTCTTGATTTTTAATGACTTCTAATTTACCAGCTTGTACTAAACTTTGATAACTATTTTCTTGTGCTGCTAATTCTAATTTAGCCTGTTTAATATCTGAAGATAATAAATTCAGATTTACCTGATAACGATTCAGTTCTTCCTGTAGTTTTAATTCTGCTTGCTGAATATCTGATCTAGATTTTTCATAGATTCTTTTACTTTCCTGTTCTTCTTTTTTCAACTGTTCAACTTGGGTGAGAGATACTGCTCCATTTTCAACAAGTTGACTAAATCTTTTCACGATATTAGAGTCTATAGACAATCTAGATTTAGCTGAATTATGATCATTTTTAATACTTTCTATCTGTTGTCTAGTTTGACTTACTAAATATTTACTTTCCAGTTTTTGTAGCATATTATTACTTAATTTAGTCTCAATATTTTGTTTTGCTTGACTAATTTGAGCCATTTTTTCTAGTTGTAAGGATTTATTTTGTTGTTCTAAAATACTAATTGAAGACTGGAATTGATTTTTAATAATTTCCATTTGTGATTGGCGGTTTTTTAATTCTTGTAATTTACTTTGTATTTGCTGTAGTTCTATCTGTAACAGTGCAGAATCTAATTCTAGAATTACTTGACCAGATTTAACTGTATCTCCTACTTTAATTTTTACAGATTTAACACTTCCAGTAATTTGAGCATCTATTTTTTGTGTTGCTCCTTGAGGTTCTATTCTTCCTTTAGCACTTCCTGTTTCATCTACTGTGGAGAAAATTGCCCAAGGTAAACCAAAAATAGTAAAACTAACTAATACATATAATATTCCCCTTGTCCAAAGTTTAGGTAAAGCATCTAGTAATTCAGCAGTTCCATAATGTAATTCTGCAACTTCTTTTAAATCTCTATTTTCTGTTTGTTCCCTATCTGGCTGATTCTGTATATCGTGTTCTGATATCAGTGATTTTGAGGAATTATAAGATGTATATGCCATAATTTTTATCGTGTAATTACATTAAACATAAACTACATATCTTGATTATATTTGAGCATTAATAAATTTGGATGCGGGGTGTAAATCCCTATTTAATTCATTATAGAATATCTAAACTTTCCAACGATAAATATGATATCTAAAATATGATATCTATATCTCTATAATTGTTGTTGATTAAGATAATAGTAATGACCTTGTTGAGCCATTAATTCATCATGCGTACCACTTTCTACTAAAACACCATGATCTAAAACTAAAATCAAATCAGCATAACGAACTGTAGAAAGACGATGGGCAATAATAATACTTGTACGTCCTTTAATAATAGTTTTCAGATTATTTTGAATGATTCTTTCTGATTCCGCATCCAAATGACTGGTAGCCTCATCAAATAGTAATAAACTAGGATTTCCCATCAAAGCACGGGCGATCGCTAAACGTTGTCTTTGTCCACCAGAAAGCATACCACCACCCTCACCAATTTGAGATTCATAACCCATTGGCAACTTTTGAATAAACTCATCAGCGCCAGCTAATTTTGCCGCATAAATAATATCTTCTAAACTAGCTTCTGGATGGGCAATTGCAATATTTTCTCTAATTGTTCCCCCAAATAAAAAAGTATCTTGATCAACTACACCAACTTGAGAACGTAGAGTTCGTAAGGAGATATTTCTAATATCAAAACCATCAATTAATATTTTTCCTGCTGTGGGAATATACAAACCTAAAATTAATTTACTGAGAGTTGTTTTTCCTGAACCACTACGTCCCACTAATGCTATCATCTGTCCTGGTTTAATTTCAAAACTCAGATTTTCTAAAACATTAGTTTCACTTTCAGGATGATAGCGAAAAGTAACTTGATCAAACTGAATATCTCCATTTAGTTTATCTAAAATTTTGAATGATTGCCGTTGTAAATCTTCTTCTGTTTCCGCTGCCAATACATCATTAATACGCTCTGTAGAAATAATAATTTCTTGTAATTCATTCCACAATAAAGACAAACGATGGAAAGGACTTAAAACATTACCTACCAACATATTAAAAGCAATCAACTGACCAATAGTAAGTTGTTCATTAATTACTTGATATGCACCATACCACAACAATGAAGTATTCACAAAAGTTTGAATTGTGCCACTAATAATTTGTAAACGATTACCGACTATTTGAGCATTGAAAGCCTTTTTAACCAAGTCATTAAGTAATCCTTCCCAGTGCCAACGTACAGTTTCTTCAATTGCTAAGGAACGTACTGTACGAATTCCTGTTAATGCTTCTATTAAATAACTACTTTCTTTAGTTCCAGCATTAAAAATCTCTCTAGAAATTTGGCGTAAAATCCCTGTACTTGCTAATGCTAAGATAAAAAATGGTGGTACTGTACACAATACAAATAATGCCATACTAGAACTATAGGAAAACATCAAAACCAGATAAACCACCAAAGTCAGCATATCTAGTAAAATTGACAGAGTTTGACCAGTTAAAAACTGTTGAATTTTCTGATTTTCCTGAATTCGAGAAACTATATCTCCCACATAACGAGATTCAAAATAAGATAAGGGTAATTTAAAAGTATGTTTGATAAAACCTACGAGTAAAGAAATACTAATTTTGTTAGCTGTATGATCAAGGAGATATTGACGTACTGAATTGATCGCTATACT
Organism: Nostocales cyanobacterium; assembly: GCA_004292695.1. Taxonomy (GTDB): domain Bacteria; phylum Cyanobacteriota; class Cyanobacteriia; order Cyanobacteriales; family Nostocaceae; genus Okeanomitos. Next base: position 15,994 of record RDXV01000106.1, read on the forward strand.
AAATAAACCAAAAAATATCATTCCTAAACCTACAGCATTTAAAGTATTAATACTGCGTTGTACCAAAACTCTATCTAATAATAATTGAGTAAAGATTGGTGTAATTAGCCCAAATAATTGAATTAAAACAGAGGCAGTTAAAATCTCTGCAATTGTCCAATAGTGAGGTTTAACTAATTCATAAAACTTCCAGAAATTTGTTTTTTCATCTTTAGTTTTTTTGAGTAAATTTGTCGGTTCTAATAATAAAGCGTAACCACTCCAATGTTCTGTAAATTCAGCCTTATTTAAGCTGCGTTTACCAATTGCAGGATCACAAACAATTACTTTTGTTTTACTGATTTCATAGACAACTATAAAATGTTTACCCTCCCAATGTGCAATTGCTGGTAAAGGTTGTTCTGCTAATTTCTCTAAAGTTGCTTTCACTGGACGACTGATAAAACCAAGACTTTCAGCAGTTGTACCTAGAGCTTTTAAAGATGCTCCATTGCGGTTAACATTGGTCATTTCCCGCAAATTATTAATACTCAAATTTTTACCCCAATACATCCCCACCATCACCAAACAAGCAGCACCACAATCTGCTGCACTTTGTTGGGCTAAAAAAGGATATTTCTTAGTAAAACTTCCCCACCAATGACCTATTTTTACTCCCGGACTAGGAAAGTAAGAAAGTGATTTTTTCGTGGTTTCTTCTTCTTTAAATTCTCCATTGGTGAAAGGAATTATTTTAGTAGTTGGGTATTTTTTAAGTGGAGGTTTTCTTCTATATTTTTGATATGATACAGGTTGATTAATTGTATATTGTGTATCTGGATTATCTGGTAAAAATTCACTAATTTTTTGACAGTATTCTACCGCTTTTTGTAAGTTTTCTTCTCTAAGAATATAGACAATAGGTGGTTTTAACACTTGCCAGTTTTTTTGATTAACATGATTGAAAATTACTCCTGATGCTAAATTTACACCCTCATCATCTATGATTTCTCCTTGGTATAATACCCATAATTTACCATCTGTTAATGTTTGTATTTCTGCCGATGTTTTCAACTGATGACGTTCAAATAAAGACAAGGCTTTACTCAGTCCTAAAAATTGATGTCTCCGATATAAAATTTTTGATTTTTGGTATAATAAAAGCAGTAAATCCCTATTTTCTGCCCGGTATTTGAGGATATTTTTAACACTTGGATTTTCTTTAATGATATTATTTAATAAGTAGCCATTGAGATAACATAGGTTTAATTCTGTGGAGGTTCTAATCACATAAGGTTGAAACTTTTCTTCAGGAAACAAAACCAATTCTCCATAGGAATCTCCTACATCAAGAGAAGTAATTAAATTATCATTATTATCTAGCAGTCTGACTTTACCGCTAAGAATAATATATATACCTGATTTAGCTGTTGTAGGTTGCCATAATAATTGGATAGATTTTGATGTTAAAATCTCTAGTTCTAACAGGCATTTCTGAAGTGATTTAGATGAAATATTCTCACCTAAAACAGTAGTAATTTTTGACTCTAAATAAGATGAAGAAAACACAGATTACACCTAAAATAAATAAAGAATTGGTATTTCCATTTTGATAAAACAGCCAAATTATATGGATAATTTAGACTGAGATTTTTTTTCCATAGCTGTTGAATTAACTTTAAAAAATACAAAATCTATCCCAAGATGGAAGTTTGTTGATGAATGGTACTTTTATCCTGCTTTTACCTAAATTGTGTCACATAGATTTTTGCAATTCTCGTCAAATTGGCATTCTTTACGCTCCCCATGCTGGCAACATAATCATTAACTGAATTTACTGGAAAATTTTCACTATCTATTAGTTATAAAATGTTGATATTTTGATATAACTTTTTGATTGCTATTCACTTAGATCTTCTACACAAAAATTACCTATATTTATGATTGGATACTGATAATCACAATTCATATATCTATTTGTTCATATAGCTAGATAAAGGTAGTGAGAAAATCAAAAAATATGAAAACTCAGACCATCACAGGCTTTTATTCACGTCGCTTTTAACCTATAAATTGTGATCAAGTATATGTATCTGAGATTTTTATATAAACTCTTTTTTAGGTACTGGGTAATTTTTGATTTACGCAAAAATACGATTATGTGACAGTTGAAATGGCGTAATATGCAGTGGCAAATTCAGCCAATTAGGGAGTATAAAATACGTCTAGATGAAATCTAGAAAAAAGTACATTCAATATTCAATACTACTTGCTTGATCTGGGAACAAAAATCCACAGCAGTATTGAAACAAGACTGAAATATCTAAAGTGTTTACATCAAGGAGCAAAAACTATGGAATATATGGCATATTCTTATATGTACATGGCAAATGAAGAACCTCCTGTGAGTGTGGATCTCAATTTGCCTAATTTTGATTTTAATTGGCAAAAATTACTGAAATCTTCCGCTTGGTTAGCTTTAGTAGGAGTGACTATTTTTGTCGCTTCTGTTTCCCAAGTGCAACAAGCATCCGCAGAATATGTCAGAACTAATGGTAGTTGTTTAAATGTACGTAGAGGTCGTAGTACAGGCCACTCATCCATAGTATGTCTGAGAAATGGTACATACATTGGTAGAACTGGAAATGTCAGAAATGGTTATGCTCAAATCACTTCTGGTCGTTACCAAGGTTATTATGTTTCGGAAAGATGGATTGGTGGACAGGGTTATTCATCTAATCCTAACCGTCCTCGTACTTATCGAGTTGTCGTTGGTCCCGGTTCAAGAGGTGAGCGCGTTAGGGATGTACAGCGGGCTTTAGGTGTCAGAGTTGATGGGGTTTACGGACCAGAAACTACTCGTCAAGTCCGTGACTTCCAACGTCGGAATAATTTATTAGCTGATGGTGTAGTCGGTCCTGCTACTCGCGGTGCTTTGGGTATTAGTTAAGTAGGGGTTGCTGAAAAAGTCTGTTCGTTGAGGTAGGGAATAGGGAATAGGGAATAGGGAATAGTTTCAGCTATCTATCATCCCCAAATTTTTGGATTTC
>RDXV01000107.1 GCA_004292695.1 Nostocales cyanobacterium
AAATCCAAAAATTTAGGGATGACAGATGACTCAAACTCTTGCCTATTGCCTATTGCCTCTTGCCTACCCTCACGAAAAGACTTTCTCAGCAAGCCCTAAATATGACTGACATTCCTCAAACTTGACCATTTTGAGGATAATCACATTTGTTATAAAAACAACAAATTTTATCCGTATAATTATGTATATGACAAAACTTTGTTTTTGTGAAGATAGTATTAATTTAATGTATTGAATTAGACTCACTTACTGAACTAACAATACTCCTATCAAAGACATAAAGACTTACACTGTAAGCCTTGCATCTAATTATGCCAACAAAATTGATCCAAAAAACCTGGATTTATTGAACACACAACCATCAAAAAAAACTAAGAAATTTTTCTCAGAATTCCGGAAAATGTCTACAGAGCTGGAAAAAGTAGGTAACAACTAATGTAATACTTTCTCAGTAATCAACCCATGAACACACCCACCTCTAGACAACTATTAAACGGACGTTACAAAATCATTCAAAGTCTTAGCTCTGGTGTATTTGGACAAACATATATAGCAGAAGATGAAAAAGATAAAGACGTAGACTATCCAGAAAGACCCAGATATGTTGTCAAACAGTTAAAAATAAACCAATTTCAGTCTACTTCTTACTTTGATCATTTAAGACTGCGCTTTCTCACTGAAACTGAAACCCTCAAACAATTGGGAAAGCATGAGCAAATTCCCGAACTAATCACTTGTTTTGAAGAAAATGAACAATTTTACATAGTGCAAGAATATATTTTTGGAAAACCTTTATCTGTAGAACTCAAAAATAATCAAACTCGAGGTTATAAATGGAATACCACCGAAGCAATGCAATTTTTAGAAGATGCTTTGGGTATTTTGGAATATGTTCATTCCCAAGGTTTCATTCACTGTGATATCAAACCAGAAAATTTAATTAGACGCAGTAAAGATGGAAAATTAGTGCTAATTGATTTTGGTTCTATTCAACCAATTGACTTTAGCACTGATGCAGAATTACCTATTTATCAAATTCCTGTAACTTCATTGGGTTACATCCCACCAGAACAATTTTTAGGTCAAACACAAGCTAATAGCGATATTTACGCTTTGGGAATGATAGCTTTGCAAGGGTTAACTGGTTTATCACCCTTAGAATTAAAAATTGATCCTACTAATAATGAAATTCCCTGGACAAATGAAGAAATACAAATAGACGAATATCTATCTGTATTCGTTAGTCAAATGATTCGCTATAACTACCAAGAAAGATTTCAGTCAGCCAGCGAAGCATTATGGGTATTTAAACATATTACATGGAAACACCAAGCCTCTAAGTTATTAACTTCTCATATCCCTATTAGTGCCAGAAGAACTCCTAAAAAAGAGCAAAAAAGAATAAATCCATTATTAGCAGGAATGCGATGGGGAATTGCTGTAAATTCTCTGGTAGTTGGTGTAGGAGTTTATTCTTTAGTAAATAATTCCTCGTCTTATTCAGAAACGGAAATTCTCTCTCAAGCCATCAACGAATACCAAGACGGAAATTTAGAAAAAGCGATTGAATTAGCGAAAAAAATCCCTACCTATAGTAATGTATATCCTGAAGCACAAGAAACCATAGCCGAATGGCAAAAACAATGGCACGACGACACAAAAAATTATTTAGTAGCTGAAGAGGCTTTAAAAGAAGGTAATTTATCCGATGCTGTTAGTGCTGTGGAAAAACTTCCTTATACTTCCTATTGGCGTGCTAAAAGAGAAAAATTAATATCAAAAACACAAGCGACTTTAGCAGAAAAAACCGAGAATTTATTAAACCAGGCTTATCAAAGTGCTAGACAGCAAGATTTCGCAGCAGCTTTAGAATATTTGGGTCAAGTTCCTCCAGAGACTGCTACTGGTGCTATTATTCAAGCAAAATTAACTGAATATAATCAAAAATTGGAAATTCGATCCAAGTATTTATTAAATAGAGCTTACCAAAAGGCTTCAGTTAATGACTTTGCTGGGGCAATTAAATTTTTAGAAAAAGTTCCTAAAAGTAGTAATATCTACCCTCAAGTAAAAATTAAATTACAGGAATACCAGGAAAAACAACAAGTTCGTAAAAGTTTAAAAAATCAGATCAAAGCAATGGTAGAATTTAATAAGCACAAACAAGATATGTTGTTTGGGCAGATAGAAACAGATGCTAAAATTTCCTATTCTCCTAATTCACCCATTCAGGAAGAAGTAAATATTTAATTCTAGCAACGCTTTCATTAAAATCTCATGTTAGGTAAAATTATCCATCCCACTTTTTTAGGTGTTAATTTATTTTCTACCTGTTCTTTTGCTTGAATTGCCTGTTGGTAATTGGGGTTATATTTTATTGCCTGATTGTAGGAATCTAAGGCTTCTGGATATCTTTCTAAATTAACTAGGGCATTACCCCGACTGTACCAACTTTCAGAGTGATTTTTTTGATATTTTACTGCTTGATCATAAGCTAAAATGGCATCCTGATATTTTTGTAATATATATTGAGTATTTCCTAAATTATACCAGGCTTGGTAATTATTTACTCGGAAAGAAAGAGATTTTCTGTAAGCATCAATGGCTTCTGAATAGCGTTGACTTTGATGTAGTGACCATCCCAAACTATACCATGCTTGATAATTACGAGAATTATATTTAATTACTTCTTTAAAAGCATCTACCGCTTCAGGATATCTCCTGAATGAAACTAAAATATTACCTCTAGCAAACCAAGATTGAGAATGATTTGGTTGATATTGTACAACTTGATCATAAGCTCGTAAAGCATCTTGTGGGCGGTTTAAATTCATGAGAGAATTACCCAAGTTATAGGCAGCGGCAGTATGATCTGGTTTTAATTCTAACACTTTTGTATAAGATTCAACTGCATTTTCATACTGGAATAAACTTTGTAAAGATAATCCTTTTCTGTACCAAGATTCATGATTATCCGGTTGCAATTCTAGAGCTTGATCATAGGATTTAATCGCATTATCGTACTGTTTTAAATTTCTAAAAGCGTCCCCTTTGGCATTCCAGATTGTGGTATTATCATTATTAACTTTCAGCACTTGTTCAAAAGCTGCAATTGCTTCTGAATAACGTTCTAATTTTGATAAAGTCAAACCTCTACCACCCCAAGCATCTACATAATCTGGTTGAATTTGAATGGCTCTATCATAAGCTGCTAGGGATTTTTCATATTCTTTTAGTTGAAAAAATGCTCTACCTTGTCCATACCAACCTTGTACATAATCAGGTTTGATATTAACTGCTTTTTGATAAAATTCTAGGGCATCTTGATAACGGTTTAATTGTAAAAGTGTATTTCCTTTACTATATAAATCTACAGCATTATTAGTATTCATTTTATTAGATATATATATTGCTGATCCCGTACCTAAAGCTAAGAAAAATATGCCTATAGTTAATTTCAATAATATGTTTTTTTTAGGTTTTTGTACTGGTGTTTTTGAAGATAAATTAGAATTATTTAATGGCGGATGAGGACTAATAACTAATGTTCCTGGTTTTTGCTGATCAGTTAATTCTTTTAATGCCGTTAACGCTACTGTCGCCGAACTATATCTCTGGCGAAAATCATAACGCACCATTTGATCTAAAAAGTCAGCAAATTGATCAGAAACTTGTGCTTGACTGCGCCAGATAATCTCATTGGTATCATCATCTCTATCTAATTGTAGAGGTGATAACCCTGTTAATGCCTGAATTGCAATAATCCCTAAAGCATAGATATCACTACTGAATTTTGGTGTACCTTGGGCTTGTTCTCCAGGAATATAACCAGGTGTACCTATGGCAATTGTTGCCTGAGTTTGTCCAGGATTGATGATTACTTGAGTTGTAATTTCTTTGACTGCACCAAAGTCAATTAAAATTAATTTATTATCATGTTTTCTTCTTAATATATTGCGAGGGTTAACATCACGATGGATGACATTTTGTTGATGTACAAAATCTAAAATTTCTAATATTTCTAGTAATAAATCAATTACCTGTTCTTCACGCCAATTTTTACCTAATAACAGTTCTGTAGATAAATCATCACTGGGAATATATTCTTGAACTAGATAAAATTCTGCGGCTTCTTCAAAGTAAGCTAATAACTGAGGAATGCGATCATGTGTGCCTAATTTGTATAATACTTGAGCTTCTGTATCAAACAACCTTCTAGCTATTTCTAAGGTATCTGCGTTATCAAACTGGGGCTTGAGTTTTTTAACGACACACTGAGGCTCACCAGGTAAATGGGTATCAGTAGCAACATAGGTTTCCCCAAAGCCCCCTCCTCCCAAGTGGCGGATAATTTGGTATCTGCTGACGAGTGTGTTTCCTATCATTTCGGTTGTTAATTAGGTGTAACATTACATTATTACAATAATGCCACAGGAAATTAGAGAATGGGGAGAGAAATAAGTTAACAGTTAATATTAAATAAATTCTGTCTCATACATCTACCTACAAATTAACATGATTCCTATTAGTGATAATTTCTATAGTTGGAAAAAGCCCATTGCTACTTATTGGTTAATTGGGATTAATATTGCTCTCTTTTGTTGGGAACTAAATTTAGATATTCATGGTCAATTAGATAATTTGGTGAATAATTGGGGGATAATTCCCTTACAAACTAATCAAGCTATTACTAATGCTATTTTTTATAATTCTGCGGCTTGGATAGTGGTTTTTTGGCGGTTACTTGCTCTACCACTTTCCCTATTTTTACATGGTAGTTTTAGTCAAATTGTCGGTAATTTACTGTTTTTATGGGTGTTTGGTAAGACTGTAGAAAGAAATTTAGGTAGACAAAGATATATCATGCTGTATTTCGCTGCTGGTATTTTTGCGGGGATGATTCAGATTTTTATGCAATCAAAATTAGATACACCTATTATCGGTGCTAATGCTGCAATATCATCTATTTTAGGAGCTTATATGATCAAGTTCCCAAAAGTGAAAATAGATTCAGTTTTACCGTTAATTATTGTTTTTATCCCTGTGGAAATTCCCGCTTTTTGGTATTTATTTTGGTGGTTTATTCAACAGTCATTTTATGGCATTGGTGGCTTAAATATTCCCGGTGGTATAACTAATGTTGATTTTTGGGGACAATTTGCAGGTTTAGTCACAGGGGCGGCTTTTATGCGAATTATTAATAGGTAATTGGTAATTGATGATTGATGATTCAGTAAACTTTGCCTATTCCCTATTCCCTCGTTTATTCTAAATTCCCAACATTTGTAAATTATGTAGAGTTGAATAAAAACCACCCTGTGCTATTAATTGATCATGACTTCCTTGTTCAATTAATTCTCCACGTTTCAACACAAAAATTCTGCCTACATTTCTAATAGTTGATAAACGGTGAGCGATAATAATGGCAGTTCTTCTAGTTAAAAGTTGATTTAGTGCTTGTTGTACTAACGCTTCCGTACTCACATCTAAATTAGCCGTCGCTTCATCTAAAACTAAAATTTGCGGGTTACGAATAGCCGCCCGTGCAAAGGCTAAAAGTTGTTTTTGTCCACTAGAAATATTTGTACCTCTAGCGCGTAATTCTGTATCATAACCTTGGGGTAATTGCTGAATAAAATCAGCGACATTGGTTTTTATAGCTGCTTGCTCAATTTCTTCAAAACTGTAACTATCACCCAATGCAATATTACTTTTTACATCACCAGCAAACAGAAAAGCCTCTTGTAAAATTACCGCCATGTAACGTCTTAATTCTGCTTGTGGTATTTCTCGAATATCTATACCATCAATTAAAATTCGTCCTTGGGTGGGTTCATACAGACGACATAAGAGCCTAATAACTGAACTTTTACCTGCTCCTGTTGGTCCAACTAAGGCGATTTTTTCCCCTGGATGAATTGTAAAGTCTAAATTTCTCAGTACATAATCATCATCTTTATAGGCAAACCAAACATTTTCAAATTTGATCTCTCCTAATTCTATAGGTGTGTTAAAATTCTGGGTTTCTAAATCATTAATAATTTCATCTATATACCCAAATTGATTATCTAAAATTGAAAACCGGGGATTTGCCATATCTTTAATTTCTATGGGTTCTTCTAACAAATTGTTCACCCTTTCTATGGCAGTTAAACCAGATTGAATTGTTGTAAATTTTTCTGCGAAGTTTTGCAAAGGTACAAATAATTTCTGGGCATATAAGACAAAGGCTGATAAAATACCAAAGGTAAGATTATTTTCTAATAGCAATACACCACCTATCCATAGAACACCGGCAATGGCAATTAAACCAACCCATTCTAATGTTGCAGATACAGCGGAATCATACCAAATAGTAATATCAACTTCTTTAACATATTTTTGATTGCTGTTTCTAAATAGTTCACTATTGAAGTTTTCACGGCGAAATAGTTGTACTACATCAATACCAACGATGTTTTCCTGAAGTTGAGAGTTAAGTTTTGATAGTTCTTCCCTAGATTTGTAAGTAGCTTTTCTAAATTCTTTTTGAAAGTAAATAATTAACCAGGCAACTGGAATTAAAATGAAGATGAGTATTCCCGCTAGTTGCCATTGTATGGAAAACATAAAACCGATAATTAACAGCATAGAAAATATATCGGCAAAGATGCTTACAGCACCAGTTGCAAATACATCTCCTAAACTTTCTACATCATTAATTAATCTAGTAATTAGTTTACCTACTGGTGTTCTTTCAAAAAAATTAATTGCTAAAGATGTAACATGAATAAATAAATCTTGCCGGATATTTGAAGTAATTTTTTGTCCTAATTTTTGTACTAAAAATCCCTGATATCCTGTTAAAGATAGTTTAACTATGATGGTTAATAAAAATAATCCTTGGAGGATATTTAAACCTTCTGTTATGGGGCGATTTTTTATAAATTCATAAACCCCCGGTTCTTGACGAATAAGAGATACTGCTTGTCCAATTAATAAAGGTTGAACGGAGTTAGCTATACCAATGGGAATAAGTAATAACATTGACCATGTGAGTAGTTTGTTATTACGACGGCCATAGGGTAATAAGCGTAAAAATAACCGCCAGTCATTGTTATTACGACGGTTATTTTCTGAGGGTTTTTTATTTTTTAAATAGATGCTCATTTTATCAGTTATCAGTTATCAGTTATCAGTTATCAGTTATCAGTTATCAGTTACCAGTTATCAGTGATTTTAGGGCTGTTAACTTAGTATAATGTATATCTGATTTGCTGGCTACTGGATTTTACTGAATTGATAATGAATCATTAAAATCCAGAATATTCACAACTACTGGATAATACCGCAGATCGTAAATTCTGAAAACTGATATTTATTGTATAAATTTGTTTTTATTGACTTGCTATTGATGATACCTTGTTGTTTTTAGGATGGAAAATAAAATTTTACCTATTTCATCTGCATCTGAGTAAATACTATTAAATGTTTTTTCATCTATATATGATGTATCCTTGAGGAGAGAAAGCCAATATTTTGTTTCCAAACATTCTTTATAAGCTATAGAGATTTTTGCAGAAAAATCAGCTGTGGATATTGCTCCATTTGCTTCTGCAATATTAGCTCCTATTGATGTACCACTTCTGATTAATTGCTTAGATATTATGTATTCTTTTTTGTTTTCAGTTAAATATTTGTATGCTTTTATGATTCTGATGGAAAATTTATAGGCTTTATCATAAACTAGACTTTCCATACATAAGTCGGATTTTATTAATTAAAACATTTATTGTCAACTATTATAATGCTGAAACAATTACGATTGATCAGTATATGTACTATAATCAAACACCAAAAAACACATCTAGAAACTGATAACTGATAACTGATAACTGATAACTGATAACTGATAGAGGAGATCAAGGAGATCAAGGAGTCAGTGAAAACTAATAACCAATAACTGATAACTGATAACTGATAACTGATAACTGATAACTGAACTTATCGCATAGTCACAAATTCTTCCGCTGAACTGGGATGAATACCGACAGTAGCATCAAAATTAGCTTTTGTTGCACCCATTTTTACGGCGATCGCCACCCCTTGAATGATCTCTGCGGCGCTTGTTCCTACCATGTGCGCCCCTAAAACTTTATCAGTGTTTTGATCAACCACTAATTTCATCATGGTTTTTTCTTCTTTACCCGCAAGGGTATAGTACATCGGACGGAAACGAGTACGGTAAATTTTCACTGCGTCACCGTATTGTTTTCTTGCTTCTGTTTCCGTTAAACCTACGGTTGCAGCTTCAGGGTTGGTAAAAATGGCTGTGGGAATATTTTCATAACTCATGATCCGAGACTTACCACCAAATACGGTATCTGCAAAAGCTCGGCCTTCATTAATGGCAACTGGTGTTAAATTTACTTGGTTGGTACAGTCTCCTACTGCATAGATATTTTCTTCATCTGTGCGACTGTATTTATCTACAACAATTGAGCCATCATGTAATTTAACCTTGGTATTTTCTAAACCTAAATTTTGTGTATTTGGTTTTCTTCCCAGTGCGGCTAAACTCACAGCATCAACTACTACTGTTTCCTCATGTTCGCCTTCTTTGCGGACTGTAACTTTGATACATTCTGCTTCTTTTTCAATGGCGATTAATTCCACATTATTAATAACATTAATGCCGTGATTAATCATTCCTTGCTGAATTTCTGTTCTCAAATCATCATCAAAACCGCGTAAAATCTTATGAGAACGGGTAACTTGAGTAACTTCTGTTCCCAGTCCATTCATAATACAAGCAAATTCTGAACCAATATAACCACCACCTAAAATTACCATCCGCTCTGGTTGTTTTTTCAGGTTGAATATATCATCAGAAACAATAGCGTGTTCAATTCCTAAAATTTTCGGTTTGACGGGATGACCACCAACGGCAATTAATATCTTATCGGCTGTAACTTGTTTATCACCAACTAAAACCGTATGGGGATCAATTAATTTACCATAACCCCGGAAAACTTCTACTTTGGAACTATCCAGCATTTTTTGATAAATTCCATTCAACCTGTCTACTTCGTTGTTAACTGCGGTAATCATTTTTTCCCAATCAAAGGTACTTTGAATACCGCTCCAACCGTATCCTTGAGCATCGGTAAATAATCCGGGGAAATTGGCTGCATAAACCATTAATTTTTTAGGTACACAACCACGATTAACACAAGTTCCACCTAATCTATCAAATTCTGCAATTCCTACCTTAGCACCATATTCTGCTGCTCTTCTAGCTGTAGCAATTCCACCAGAACCAGCACCAATTACAAATAAGTCGAAATCGTAGGTCATAGTAATTTTAGTTATTAGTCATTAGTTATTAGTCATTAGTCATTAGTCATTAGTCATTAGTTATTAGTCATCAACAATTAAGAATATAACTAATTACTGTCACCTGTCACCTGTCACCTGTCACCTGTCCCCAGTCCCCAGTCCCCAATCACCAATTATGCACCTTTTAGGTACTTTAACATGGTGTCTGCATCTGATACTTCAAAAGGATCGGTGGGGCAGTTATCGCTGTAACCAGGTTCTGTGAAGATTTTTTCAATTTTACAGTCGTTGACTACCATTGAGTAACGCCAAGAGCGCATTCCGAAGCCTAAGTTAGCTTTATCTACTAACATTCCCATTTTACGGGTAAATTCGCCATTACCATCGGGGAGGAGAAAGACATTTTTTGCTCCTTGTTGTTTACCCCATTGGTACATGACAAAAGCATCATTGACGGAAATACAAATTACTTCATCAATTCCTAATGCTTTAAATTCTGTATATAGTTCTTCGTAACGGGGCAAGTGAGATGTAGAGCAGGTAGGTGTGAAAGCACCTGGTAAGGAAAATACCACTACTCGCTTACCTGCAAATAATTCTTTAGTGGTGCGATCTTGCCAACGAAAGGGGTTTGGTCCACCAATGGATTCATCACGAACACGGGTTTTAAATACTACGTCGGGTACGGTTTCGATTACAGCCATGTTGACCTCTTGTTATTTGAATATCTTGTATCTAAGAATAATTCTGATTTAATAAAAATTCAATAGTTATAAATACTCAATTTTCATATAAAGATAAAGATACTACTAATTACTGAGTTAGTTAGAATATAATAAAGATAAATTTTTCTATAAATCCATAAATACAGACCATGAAAGAAGAAGCAAGCGCAATTGTGAAAACCTTAAAATCTAAGGGGTTACGGGTGACACCTCAGCGATTTGCTGTTTATGCAAATTTATTATCACGCACCGATCACCCAACCGTAGAGCAATTATTAACAGACTTAAATAAGGATTTTCCGGTTTCATCCCAAGCGACTATATATAGTTCTTTACAAGCTCTCAGAGAAGCGGGATTGGTGCGGGAAGTTCTCTTGCAAGAGGGTGTATCTCGATATGATGCCAATGTTGCACCCCATCATCATTTTTGTTGTCATCAATGCGGTGCTATTGAAGATATAGCTTGGAATACTTTTCAATGTATAGAGTTGAAAAATCTCCGCCCCGGTTTACAGGGTGAAAGCTACCAGGTGACTGTTCAGGGAGTTTGTGATCGCTGTCATCATCAAGACATGACACAGGAATAAGCCAGCATAAGTATCAAACATTACTTGTGGATCATGTGACTTCCATCACAAATTTAAAGCTACTGCTATCAACATAATAGTTGATGATTCTCACATATCAAAGATAAAGTCAATCACTTCTTAGATACAAATTTCGGGGGATATTGAATTTATGAAGTTTGGATAAAGTTTGAGGATCAGTTCGATGTGTCACTTGCAAAATCTCCCCGGAGCTATTTCAGAAATTGTTGCTTCTTCTGCTGATGATGGAATCTTGACATTAACTGATCGTTATGGGTTAATGGCTGCTATTTTAGATGAATTTTTAGACAAAGAAGAAGAAGAAGCAATTAACCGTCTGTTAAGGCGAGTTGTTAGAGGTAGAATTAGGGTGACAGATCAAATTTCTGGCGATCGCCTATCCAGAAGATCATAAACTAAAAATGAGAATTAACATAGGGGAAAATTCACATTTACAGAAAGAGCGATCGCCACAGATCAAAAGTTGATCACATTATCTACATTATCAATATTAAACACAAGATTGGTGACAATTAAATATCAAATAAATCCCAAAAAATCAATCTTAAAAAATCACAGCAAATTTTTAGGATTGCAAGCACCATCAACACAATAAACAGATTGATAAAGTTCCCGTTTACCAAACAGAGAATAACGATGATCTCGAATTTGTTCGTAAAATCTATCTCCTAACCACTTCATCCCCGGTAAACTGCGATAAATATCTACAAAACCCGTAGTTGGTAATAAACGTCCTACTTCTTCAATAGCATCACTACCTTGCCAACGTTGGCTAAAATTTTCATCAGTTAAAATCATCCCCTGTTCACAATCTTGGGCAGTAATTCCCCACTTAGTCAATGTTTTTGTATCTTGCATAGGAACATAACTAAAAATTTTCCCCTGATCTAAACTTTCTAATAATCTGACAGCATTTACACAAAGATTACATTCACCATCATAAATTATGTAATATCTCATATTTTTCCATTCTCAATTCATCATTTTGTAGTGCGGGCTTCTAGCCCGCATTCTAGAGATTAAAAAGCAAAATGTGCCTTTTATTCCCTTGTCTTTTACCATCAATTTAACAATTACAGAATATCTGCTAACTCCTAACTCCTAACTCCTAACTCCTAACTCCTAACTCCTAACTCCTGACTCCTGACTCCTGACTTCTTACTAATTTAAACTTCAGCCCTGAGTTTTTCCACCAAGGTTTGCAAATTACCCATATTTAAACGATAACTCAAAGGATGGACAATCAACCGTGCCGTACTTTCATATAAAGTCGCAATTTCCACTAAACCATTCTCGCGGAGAGTTTTGCCAGTAGAGACTATATCCACTATCGCCTCAGACATTCCCGTAATTGGACCTAATTCCACCGAACCATACAAAGGAACAATTTCTACAGGTAAATCCAGACTTTGGAAATACTCACGCGCACAATTAACATACTTAGATGCAACCCGACCATGAGCAGGTAAATCTAAAGGAGACTTATAAGTGCTATCTGCCTTCACAGCCACTGACATTCGACAATAACCATATTGCAAATCAACCATTTGGGCAACCTGTGGACGTTTTTCTTTCAGCACATCGTAACCCACCATACCTAACTGTGCCTGACCATATTCCACATAAACAGGTACATCTTGCGCTCGTACTAATAGTCCCTTCGCTTGCCCACTAGCATCAAGAATTTGTAATTGGCGGTTTCCAGAATCCAAAAAACCACTAAAATCTAATCCTACTGATTGTAGTAAGCGGATGCTATTTTTAAGTAATTCCCCTTTTGGTAGTGCAACAGTCAGCATTATTTTTTTTGTTATCTTAGTCTTTGCGGTTAATTATATGTCTAGTTATTGTCACTATGAGAATTTTATTAGTTGATGACGAAATTGAACTCACGCACCCCCTCAGCCGTGTTTTAACACGTGAAGGCTATACCCTAGATATGGCATATAACGGTAATGATGGCAGTAAACTAGCCCAAGAAAATAACTATGATTTGTTAATTTTAGACTGGATGTTGCCAGAGAAAACGGGCTTAGAAATTTGTCAACAAATCCGCTCTCAAGGCAAAAAAACACCTGTTTTATTTTTAACCGCCAAAGACACCTTAGATGATCGTGTACAGGGTTTAGATGCAGGTGCAGATGATTATTTAGTTAAGCCCTTTGAACTACGGGAATTACTGGCTAGGGTGCGTGCCTTATTACGCCGTGTAGGTACTGATTATCATAGTAGTAACACAGAACGTTTAGTAGTAGCAGATTTAGAATTAGACGTAGAAAATCAAATAGCCTACCGTCAGGGAAAAGTGATTGAACTATCACAAAAAGAGACTCGATTGTTACAATATTTTATGGATAACCCCGGACAGGTACTAACTCATCATCAAATCATGCAGAATTTATGGACAAATGAAGAACAGCCGGAAAGTAACGTTATTGCTGCCTTAATTCGCCTCTTACGGCGGAAAATCGAAGCTGACAGCAAATCACAACTGATACATACAGTTTACGGTAAGGGATACCGTTTTGGCTCAAACTTGATTGTTTAATACAAAACTTAACCATTGAGTCATGTAATATAAATCACGAATTTGGTATATTTTTAATATCAAGTTAAATATTTATGTTTTTGTTTAACTGCTGAACAAATTAGTAAATTCTAAATGTATGCTTATTTGCAAATAAGCCAATCATAAACACGGGTAATCTTCCTATTTAATATTTAGGTAAGGGTTTATATATTTTGAAAGAATTTATAACACATTGAACACCAAGGAGAAACAAAAACCCCTAGAGAATTTAGTTTGCTTGAGTAATATAAATATATAAAAACATACCATTTTTGATTAGAGAGATGAATATACAATTTCTAAAACCTCTTTTTATTAAAGTTATTAAAAAATTATCTCAAATACCAGGAATAGCTCTCAAACCAAAATCAGTATTACCGTTGATACTATTAATCATTTTAGGCTATCTTGGTAACTACTTTAAAATCACAATATTTTTTGGTGTAGATTTTCTTTTTGGTAGCATAGCAAACTTACTAATCATAGCGTTTTATGGGTGTTTTTGGGGTACTATTGCATCTATTATAATTAGTTTTCACACTTATGTACTTTGGACTCATCCTTATGCAGTCATTATTTTTACCTGTGAGGCATTATTTGTAGGGTTATTCTACAAAAGAAAAAGCGACAATATACTACTACTAGATGGCATTTACTGGATAGTTTTAGGTATGCCTTTAGTAGTAATATTTTATATGGGTTTATTAAAAGCAAGTGCCATAGCCACCTCATTAATTTTAGTCAAACAAGCTGTTAATGGTTTTTTTAATGCCCTGGTATGTAACTTAATTATTAATTACTTACCAATTTATAAATTTTTAAATCCCAAAAAAAATATAGTCAAAATATCATGGGAACAATCACTATTTAACTTATTGGTAGCTTTTGTATTTTTCCCTGTCCTATTTTTGAATATTAATAATGCTATTCGATCTGCTCATACAATTGAAGTAGAATCAGCCAGGGATTTGAACTATGTTTCCTTAGCATTTCAAGACACCATTCAAGTATGGCAACAGGCTTATATAGAGAGCTTAAAAAATTTAGCAAATAATGTATTGATAGAATCAAATAACATTAACAATTCTAGTAATAAAATTCTGATAGAAAATACTAGAAAACTATTTCCCTCATTTAGAAGCATTTATCTTGTTAATAGTCAAGGTGAAGTAATTGCCTCAAAAATTGTTGAAAAAAATCAATACTTTACTATTAATCAAAGAGATGATTTTCAGAAACTGAGTAGAGGAGAAAAACAAACTTATGAGATTTTTCCCAACACCAACCCACAGAAAGAATCACGTATCACATTAGGGCTACCAATTAAAAGTGAAAATAAATTTATTGGAGCTATTTTCGGAGAAATTAACATCACAAAAATCAATCAATTGGTACAGAAATATAATTCCAGCCAAAGCAATAAAAATCTATCACTTACAATCCAAATTATAGATAATAAAAATCGAATCATCGCCACAAACAAAAACGGAGCAGAAACACAGCTACTACAACAATTTACAACTTATAAAAACAAGAAAAGTCGTAAAATAGACGGCACAGTAGAACATTTAATCTCTACCCAGCCTCACATAGCCCAAATTAGAAAATGGGAAGAATCTATATATTCTCAAATTACAGACTTAGATTATATTTTTTCATATCCATTAAAATTGGTAGTAGAAATACCAACTAAACCGAACATAGATTATATTCGCGGTATTTATATAAAAAATCTTTCCATCCTCCTAGTGACTGCTGTAATAGCATTTATTACTGCTGTTTTAATTAGTAAAAAATTAGTAGAACCCGTGTTAAAGCTAACTCAAATTACCAGCGATGTACCAAGCAGAATTTTAGCCAAAAAAGAAATCATTATTCGTAGTAGTAAAATTGCAGAAATAGACTTACTGAGTCATAATTTCAGAGCTATGTTATCGGCACTACAAGAGATGTTTGCAGAAATCAAAAACGCCAATAATTTATTAGAGGAAAGAGTAAAAAATCGCACCCAAGAACTTTTATTAATAAACACAGAATTGGAATTAGAAGTTAAGCATAGACAAGAAATAGAGCAAATTCTCAGGGAAAGAGAAGAACGTTATGAATTAGCAGTTTCTGGTACAAATGATGGGATTTGGGATTGGAACTTAATTACCGATGAGGTGTATTACTCACCTGCATGGATGAGAATATTAGGATATGAAAAACATAAATTACCACAACAGTATTCTACATGGGCTGATAAAGTACACCCAGATGAATTACAGAAAGCAATCAATGATATTCAAGAACATCTAGCGGGAAAAACAGAAGTTTATCAAAATATTCATCGCATTAAACATCATAATGGTAATTATATTTGGATAGCAGCCAAAGGGAAATGTCTTCGAGATGAAACAGGTAAACCCTATCGTTTGGTAGGAACAATTACTGATATTACTGAGAAAAAACTAGCGGAAGAACAATTAAAAATAGCCAAAGAAGAAGCAGAAAAAGCCAATCAAACTAAAAGTGAATTTTTAGCCACCATGAGTCATGAAATTCGCACCCCCATGAATGCAGTGATTGGAATGACGGGATTATTATTAGACACACCACTAACACAACAACAACAGGAATTTGTAGAAATTATCCGTAGTAGTGGTGATTCCATGCTGACATTAATTAACGATATTCTAGATTTTTCTAAAATCGAATCTGGTAATTTAGAAATAGAAGCACAAGTATTTAATTTAAGAACTTGTATAGAAGAATCTATAGAATTATTAGCTCCCAGAGCAATTACTAAAGGTTTAGAAATTGCTTATTTTATGGATGAAACAGTACCGGAATTAATTAAGGGAGATATCACAAGACTCAGACAAATTTTAGTTAACTTACTGAGCAATGCTATTAAATTTACTCATATTGGGGAAGTGAGCTTATCTGTGACTAAAGTCTCTTCATTACAATTAAATCCAGAAAGTATATCTAAAAATAACTCTCAACTACAGAAAATACAATTTAACATTCAAGATACAGGAATTGGCATTCCTGAAAATAAAAGATACAAATTATTTCAACCATTTAGCCAAGTGGATGCTTCCACAACTCGTAATTATGGAGGTACTGGTTTAGGGTTAGTAATTAGTAAAAAACTAACTGAATTAATGGGTGGAGAAATGTGGTTAGAAAGTCAAGTTAATGAAGGCTCTACTTTTTATTTTACCATTACCACAGAAGCTGTAAAAAATAATATTCAAGATAATGAATTAGGTACTAAACGGGAATTATTAAATAACAAGCGTGTACTCATAGTTGATGATAAAAACATCTATCGTCAATCTTTAAAATTACTGTGCCAAAGTTTTGGGATGATAACTGTATTAGCTGAATCAGGAAAAGAAGCACTACAAACTATTCAACAACAAACAGAAGACAGCAGTTTTGACATTGCTTTGATAGACATACAAATGTCAGAATTAGATGGTTGTACCTTAGTTCGGGAAATTCACAAACTACCCCATAATCAGAAATTACCTATAGTTATGTTAGTAACTATGTCAGATGATAAAAACCAAAAAAATTTACAGGAATTAAATCAAGAATTAAATCAAGAAATCATATTATCCCTAAATAAACCAATTAAGAAATTACATTTATTAAGTCTTTTAAGCAATATTTTTAGTAATCAGCTTATCAGCAAAAAAGAAACAAACCCAGGGAAAAAAAATAATTCCATATCATCTAAATTTGATTGCCAGATGGCAGAAAAGATACCCTTAAAAATCCTAGTTGCTGAAGATAATGTAGTTAATCAAAAAGTTGCTACTAACATATTACAACGTTTAGGATACCGGGCTGATATAGCGGCCAATGGGTTAGAAGTATTAACTGCTTTACGAAGACAAACTTATGATGTTATATTAATGGACTTACAAATGCCAGAAATGGATGGATTAACGGCTACACGGCAAATATGCCAAGACTGGCCGTTAAATTCTCGTCCTTGGATTATTGCAATGACAGCTAATGCTATGCAAGGAGACAGAGAAAAGTGCTTAGAAGCTGGAATGAATGACTATACAACAAAGCCAATTCGAGTAGAAGAATTAACCAAAGCTTTAAGTAATTGTCAGAAACATGATACCAACGTTCAAGATAATAAAACCCCTGATGCAATCATGCCTAATCCTACTCTTGATACCACAGCCTTAGAAGAATTAAAAGAAATTATTTGTGATAATGATTTAGAACAATATATAGAAATTATCCAATCCTATTTAGATGATACACCAGAACGTTTTCAAATTATTAATAATGCCATTAATAAAGGAGATGCTAAAACTGTGCAAATAGAAGCTCATGCACTCAAATCTAGCAGTGCAATTGTGGGAGCTAAAACTTTATCAGAAATTTGTAAAAAATTAGAGTTCTTAGGACGTGATAATAAGCTAGAAGAAGCCCCATCACTATTAACTGAAGCAATGACAGAATACAAACAGGTCAATGTCGCTTTAGAATTAGAATGTAAGTAATTTTCTTTATTTAATTATTGCTATGATTTCCCTGTCACCCACTCTTCAATCTCGACTTTCCCAACCTTTAAAAATCGGCAACTTGGAAGTAAAAAGCCGGGTTTTACAATCACCATTATCTGGGGTGACAGATTTGGTATTTCGGCGGTTAGTGCGGCGCTATGCACCAGATTCAATGCTGTATACAGAAATGGTTAACGCTACGGGGTTGCATTATGTCAAACAACTACCGAAAATTATGGAAGTAGACCCCAACGAGCGCCCTATTAGTATTCAGTTATTTGATTGTCGTCCCGATTTTTTAGCAGAAGCAGCAATTAAAGCAGTAGCAGAAGGTGCAGATACCGTTGATATTAATATGGGTTGTCCGGTGAATAAAATCACTAAAAATGGTGGTGGTTCTTCCTTACTTAGACAACCAGAAATAGCAGAAGCAATAGTTAGGGAAGTTGTGAAAGCGATTGATGTTCCCGTAACTGTAAAAACCCGTATCGGTTGGAGTGACAAAGAAATTACCATTTTGGACTTTGCCAAAAGAATGGAAGATGCGGGAGCAAAAATGATTACAGTGCATGGTAGAACCCGCGCTCAAGGTTACAACGGTAACGCTCGCTGGGAATGGATAGCTAAGGTAAAAGAAATATTATCTATTCCTGTAATTGGCAATGGTGATATATTTTCAGTGGAAGCGGCGGTAAGATGTTTAGAAGAAACCGGTGCAGATGGGGTGATGTGTTCTCGCGGAACATTAGGTTATCCGTTTTTAGTCGGTGAAGTTGACCATTTCCTCAAAACAGGCGAATTATTACCAGCACCCACACCCATAGAAAGGTTAGAATGTGCCAGAGAACACCTTTATGCGTTATGGGAATATAAAGGTGATAGAGGAGTTCGTCAAGCGCGGAAACATTTGACCTGGTATGCAAAAGGTTTCGTGGGAGCAGCGGAACTGAGGGGACAATTAAGCGTAGTCGAAACCGTACAACAAGGTTTAGATTTGATTGATAAAGCCATAGAAAAATTATCCTCCGGTTATGAACCAGAGGACGAAGCGGTTAATTTAGCTGTAGTTTAGAAAAATGTAGGGGTAGCGCCCCCGTGCCTACCCCGATTTCGGGAGATGGGGAAAATGTAGGGGTAGCGCCCCCGTGCCTACCCCTCCTGAATCAAGAGGGCAACCACAGGGGGTTTGCTTGCTTTCAATCAAGAGGGCAACCACAGGGGGTTTGCTTGCTTTCAATCAAGAGGGCAACCACAGGGGGT
>RDXV01000279.1 GCA_004292695.1 Nostocales cyanobacterium
TCTGGCTAAGGCGTGTAAGTCTACTGAGGGATAACCGCTCCCATGCTCCCGTTGAAGTAGAAAGTAAAGTCTAGCTTTGTCTAGGTTTTATATAGCAGTAGTAACTTAGCTACAAGTTAGAGTGCATTATTTAACTACTTTGACCATTGGAAATAATAAAACCCTCGGCAAAGCCAAGGGTAAAAATCTAATTAAGGTGCATCTACTATTTTCCTATCCGCTGGGTTGATATCCAGATCCGGAACGTTTCGGTTATTGCAGAATTTTTTGTATATAATTGGGGAATATTTTAGTAAATATTTTTTAGTGAAACCCCCAGTTCCATCTGAGGGTGGATGATCAATTAAGGTATATATACTTCCGATTGGGGGTATGTGAAATCAGGATAAAAGATAAAGATAGGTGAATTTTTTGTGTTTAAGATTCAAAAAATACACTATCTAGGGTTTGCTGTGCTACTTCGTAGATTTTCGCTAACGCGCAGATGCGATCAAAATCTTCTCTCAAACTCAATCACAGTACGGGAATCATCTGTTAAATTAGTAGAAGCACGAACTCGGAAATCATCATTAATTCTGTAATTAATACCCCATTGGAAAGGATCACTAGCAGTTAAAATTTTGATAGCAGAAACAGAGAAAATATTAGAAATATCCACCCCTGCTTCCAATGCTAACTCCAAAGTAGAGTTACTTTTACCCGCTTCTGGGTTATCAGAAAGAATAGTAGGAAATATCCGCAATTCACTTAAACCAAAAGCGTTACCAACCTGGTTAAATGCACTTTGGAAATTATTAAATACTGCTGAACCGGCAATATTAATTAAACCTAATGTACTGTCACCTCTACCTTGAGTATCTATAAACCCACCACCTAACAAGGTAACAATTTCTGTTTGAGAACGGGAAGGACTACTTCTTAATTCTAAACTCCGATCTAATTGACGTGCAGAACCTTGAACTATTGCTTCTACTCGTACAGTTTCCAATGCAGATAAACCAGTAGAAAGTTGTCTACTTAAATCATTAGATTGAATTCCATCTAACACTTTTGCAAATAGTTTAATATCTAATTCAGGATCACGAGGTTGGGAAGTTCTGAAAGTTGCCGTATGTTCATAGTTCCGAGCTAGTTTAAATTGAGTGGTAAATAAATTCACTCCACCTTTTTTGAGTTCAATTTTTCCTGCGGGAATTGGATCATTTAACGAACCAGTAACATTTAACTCCCCAGATGCAAGAAAATCAAATACTGGAGGGCTGACTATTTTAACATTTTTACCCAAATTGATTTTGAGATTATTTAATCTAGTAATTCCACTCTCAATATCAGGAATTTTATTTTGTTTATTGGCTGTAAAAATAGGTGAATTAGAATTATTTTCCGATAATGTAGAGGGGCTAGAATCTGCTAGTAAAACCTGACCATCTGATAATTCAATCCTACCACCAACGGCTGGATTTAGTAAAGCACCAGTAATTTCCAAATCACCACTTGCACCTCCTTGATATAATCCTTTGAGATTTAAAAGGAGTTTTTCCAAATTAACAGCTAGTTTTTTACCTTCCGGTAAAGGTTGAGTGTTAAAAATAGGAATTTCTCCAGCAGCTTCAATTTTACCATCACTAAACTGTGCTTGCAGACTTTCTAAAATCACTTTATCAAAATCAAAAGTAGCTTTTCCAGAAACATTTGTGAGTTTACCTGGTAAAGATTGGGCGACGAATGTAGCATTATTTAAAGTGGCAGTACCGTTAACTAATGGTTCTTTGATTGTTCCCCTAATCTTAATATCTATATTTCCTTCGCCACTTTCAAAAGCTATTTGATTGGTAAATAAATTTAATATTGCTAAATTTTCGTTTTCAATTTTTGCATCTAAAACGATTTCATTATTATTTGGTTCTACAGATGCAAACGGTAATTTGTAAGGAATATTACCTTCAATTTTTAAAGGTTGAGTTTCTGCGGTTTTAAATTCACTACCAAATCTTAACCGCCCATCTCCATAACTAAACCCTGCTCTAGCTAATTGTATGGGTTTTTGATTAAGTGTTCCTTCTGTAATTTCTAATCTACCAATAGATTTGGGATTAGCGATACTACCAGTTAAACCAGCATCAATATTCAGATTACCACTAATACCTACAGGTAATTTAACAAAATTATCTAATAGGCGAATTGGGAAGTTTTCAACTATCAATTTTCCTGATTGTTGTTCACCACCAATATTACCAATTAAAGATATGAGTCGGTTTTTAGCTTCAATTCGTAAGGGTTGTAAACGTAAAACTCCGTTGGAAAAATTACCTTCTGCTACTAACCGATCCGCATAATAATAACGATCTGTATCTTTTTCTGATTCTCTTCCCCAGGTTAACTCTTTTCCTTTGAGGTTAAAATCTACAGCTAGTCCGTTTTTAGTAGCAGTATTGAGAGCGACTTCTCCATTTAAAATACCTCTTAAATCTCTTAAATCGGGAATTGGTTCAGACTCTAATCTTTTTTGTTCTGCTGCTCCTAAAAGTGCTTCTATTTCTGCAAAACGTTGGATTTGATTTAGTAACGGTGCTGCTGGTAAACCTTGGGAGTTGGTTGTCAGATCCGCTGCTGTACCATAACTTGGAGGTGTTAAACCCCTTGTTAAATCCTTAATTTCAAAGATTTGGGCAACTGTTAATAAGTCTTGAACTCTGGCTTTTTCTAAATTAAACTTGGCTTGAATTTGGGGGTTATTAGAGATGTTTTTAATTTCTGCATTGACAGTATAGCGACTTTGATCTTGCTCAATGTTTTTACTAATTCTGTTGTGATTGTGATTATCTTTAATAAAGATACCATTATTAATCGTGGCTGTATTATTTTTGTAGGTAAATTGAGTTGTAAAATTATCACCTTTAATTCTCCCTAATTGGGGTTTAACAATTGCAATGTCGCCTTTTGTAGCTAATGTCTGTTGATTAAATTGTAAATTTCCAGATAACAAACCTGCAAAAATACCTTGACCGGCAACGGGATTATTAGGTAAACCTAAGTTTAAAACTTGTAAGGGAAAATTTCTGACATTTACATTCCAATTATTCCCTCTAGCTTCACCTGTAGCTAGTGCTTCTTGCCACTGCACTACAAA
The DNA here is from genome assembly GCA_004292695.1 of Nostocales cyanobacterium. GTDB lineage: Bacteria > Cyanobacteriota > Cyanobacteriia > Cyanobacteriales > Nostocaceae > Okeanomitos. Next base: position 3,131 of record RDXV01000279.1, read on the forward strand.
AGCATTAGGCTGATTTTTATTATTTAATCTAGCAGCTATTCGATCTTTTTTACCAGCAATATCTATAGTTGAATCCTGACCGGGAATTAATTTCACTTGACCGGTTAATAATGGTTCAAAGGCAAATTTCTGTACTTGTAAATTTCTTAAATTCAGCGCACCTACGACACTGGGTGATGTTAATTTACCAGTAATTTGTCCTTGAAAATCTGTCCTTCCCGCAACATTGATAGCATTAGGAATATTGAAAGGTAACTGTTTTAAGTCATAATTTTTAGCTTGGACATTGAGATTTAATTGGGTAATTTCTGGGATTCCTGGTTGTTGGGCATTGGCTATAATATAACCACTGGCGTTAATATTTCTGGTTCTGGCTTGGGGTATAGTTAATTGTTG
>RDXV01000015.1 GCA_004292695.1 Nostocales cyanobacterium
TGACTAATGACTAATGACTAATGACTAATGACTAATGACTAATGACTAATGACTAATGACTAATGACTAATGACTAATAACTAATGACTAATGACTAATAATATGAGTTTGACACTCCCTATTTTGAATGTTAGCCAGATGTTTGGACAAAAAACAATCCGACCACTTACGGCTTCTACTATTTATGGTATTGCTTTTATCAAAGATCAGCTGATCGCCATTGACACCATTAAAGGTCATTTATTAGAAATTGACCCAGTTTCTGATAATAGCAGGATTATTAATCCTCATCAGGTCAAGGAATTTAGCGACGTTACCGGCTTGGCAGTTTGGGAAGATACTCTCTGGGTGACTCGTGGTAATAGTGTTTATCGCTGTCAATTAAACTCTTTAGGTTTAGAACATTTTGTAACTTTACCTTACACCGCTGACGGTGTTGCCGTTTGGCAGTCTACTATTTATGTTAGCTGTCAAAGGCTAGGCTATATTCTCATTTTTGACCAAGAGACACGCAAAGAAATTACCAGATTTTATGCTCCCGGTGTGGGGTTAGAAAACTTGGCAGTCAGTCAGGAAACTCTCTGGGTTTGCGATCGCACTGAACAAACCGTTTACTCTATGGATCGTGCAACCGGAGAGTTGCGTTTTAGCGTCCTCACTCCCTTTGCTTCCCCCACTGGTATAGCTATCCATAGTCAAGATGACACTGGCAAAGATTTACTATATGTTGCTTATGCCACAGAAGAGCCTTATATTCGTGATAATCCCAATGCCGATCCTAACCATGAGTTGACCTACCGGGATGTAACTTTTATTCATCCTCTCCATTATCATTACAATCCAGAGAAACGCTACGCCCTCTCTAATGGTTATTTAGTGGAAATGTCCTATGTGGAAGAAATTTCCCCCCTAGATGAAGTGTATTTACCTAATTTAGAATGGCGTATTGCTCTACCATCGGAAACCGAGCGCCAAAAGGTGAAAAGTGTTGAACCCATCGGTTTACCCTTCACAGAGGAAATTGTTGAAGGACAGCGTATAGCCGTATTTAAGTTTGATTCCCTTGTTCCCGGTGAACGTCACATCTTTGGATGGAAGGCACTTTTAGAAGTTCGTGGGATTAAATATCGCATCACCCCCAAAGATGTGGAAGACTTACCACCACTCTCCCCAGAACTCGCTTCTCGCTATTTGGTAGATGATGATGATCTAGCTATGGATACTTCCATAGTCCGTGACGCTGCTCGCGTTGCAGTTGGTTCAGAAACCAATATGTTGCGAAAAATGTACAATATCCGCAATTATGTCTATGATGAGTTATCCTATGGAATAAAACCCTACATAGATACTCCAGATATAGTCTTAGAACGAGGTGTTGGTTCTTGTGGGGAATATGTAGGCGTATTACTGGCTTTATGCCGACTCAATGGTATTCCTTGTCGGACTGTTGGTAGATATAAATGTCCTCCCTATGGAGAACAACAAGGAGTCCCCCTCCAACCAGATTTTAATCATGTTTGGCTAGAGTTTTATCTCCCTAATTTTGGGTGGCTGCCAATGGAATCTAACCCTGATGATATTGGTGATTATGGTCCCTATCCCACACGCTTTTTTATGGGTCTGTGCTGGTATCATGTAGAAATAGGTAAAGGTGTATCCTTTGAGACACTAACTAGCAATGGTAAACGGTTAACAAAAGAAGACATATCTATCGGTGAGTTGGCCATTAACCATATTCGGTTTACAATTCTTAAAGAAATTCCACCTTTTTAGTTGGGAAATGAGAACTGAGAATATGTAGTGAGTAATGGGGTATCAGGTATAGATGCTGGTATCAGCATTCAACTATCAGCTTTCAGGTTTGAAGACATAAACTTAATGTATCCCTTACCCAATTTGTAAATAATACTACTGACTGCTGACCGCTGACTGCTTACACAATGTTTATCTACCTTTTTACCCCCATTTTTCTTTATGACTATCTTTACTCAATCTTTAACTTGTAGTCAGCAAAAATTCATCTATTCTCTAACAAGAAAGTCAGTAATTTTCCTAGTGATCATGTAAAATATAAAAATGTAGAATTCCCATATAATTATGGAAAAGCCAATAAACCTAGTTCTGCCATAAACCGTATTAATCCGGTTGACACACTCACATTTATGTATGAAAAATGACTTATAACCAAGTTTGTAAACGGTAAAAACAGGTGAAAAATTGTACACATACTGGATCTGAAAAAACTGTGGAACAAACACCCTCAGCTAAGGTGCATGGTGTCGGACGTGACTACCAACATAACTACCATGACTGTTATCTAGAAGAACAGTTAGTATACCAACACTTACTACATTTGGTACAAATGGAATCTCCTGACCAAATGATAGAAAGATTTCGTGCTTTATTCATAGAGCGCTCTAATTATCCTGAGCGAGAAATAGTTACTATTTTAGACAAAATTACAGCATCAAAAACAGCACAGGAAGATTTTAAATTTTTCCTGAATCGCTGTTGTCATATTCTCATTAATCGCTGGTATATTCAGCCCCAGTTACACCATCATATTGTTGATTTAATTAATTTATTTGATTTATTTCCTAACACATTAGGAGTAGGTAACTATCGCTTTCGAGAAATCAGACGTTTGCGAGAACTGGTCAAGATTTTTACTAACAGTGAGCAGTATGTTGTTTTGCGGCGGTTTATACAATTGGTGAGTAATACACCTAAACAAAACAATCGTCAAGAAAAACAACCGTTAGTCAATCTAATTAGTCGTTATCCCTATCTTTATGAACATTGTTTAATTAGTGAAGATTCCACTTTTGAACAACAAGAAACAGTCAGAAATTTCCAAATTAAAGTCCAAAAAAAATTTGAAATTGACCTGTCACAGTACGTAACTTACAAAGTACGGAGAGTGCAGATTCTCAAAAAAGTACCTCCTTCAGAAGCTAATCGGATTTTGATACCAGTTCACAATCCCACATTATTGAGTGACAGTGACTTATACAGTACCTTAAAACAATTTATTGGTAAGACAGAAGGTAATTACACATACCAAGAAAAAGCCCAGCAATTCTTAAAATATAATGCTACCAATATCAAATATCATGACTTTAAAGATGATTTATTTGAATATTTGATCACTTCCGTTGATGGTAAATACGCCAAAGGTCAATTCAAACAACGTTTGTACAGTCAGTTACAAAATACACTACCAGACGCAGATGAGCAGAAGATCAATGATTTTTTAATCATTAGAACTTGCAATCAGCTATTAAACTTTTTAGTAGTTAATAGTCCCACATCACCACAACATTCAACTTTTTTAGATTTAATCACCAATCAAGGATCATTACCAACTATCGGTTTATTACTCAAAGTTGTCTTAATCTGCCATAAAGTGAAACCACATCTAGAAAAAAGGTTAGCAATTTTATTCAATCATTATGAAAATGCAACCACTGACATGATCCAATGGTTAGTATCAACTTTAGAACAGATGAATATTGCCATGAGTCTTCACTTTGGAGATATTGATTTATCATTCTTTAAAAAGTTTTGTTAACAAGATCAAAACAGCAGTAATCTGTGAGATTAAGAATTACGGATGATTGGTGCTGAGTAGGATTTATTGTGTTTAAAAGCCGAGAATTCGCAGATAGAACTAAAGGGGCAAAATCGGCAGTGATTACCTGGATTAGCTGGAAAGATTTGACTAAAACTACTATTTTTGTTAGCATATTTTTGTAAATCAAGTTGGTGTTTATTCGCTACATTAGCTAACTCAGATTCTAAAGATGCTAGTTCATGATGATTGAGAGTAATTAACTCAGATTTTTGCCCTATTTCCAAATTGTAGAAAGAAGCAACAGCTTTTTTACCTGGATAAAGATAATTAGCAGCTAATAGATATACTAAAGCCTGGCGTTGATCAAAAGCAGACTTACCTGTCTTAAAATCCAGAATATGTAAATTATTATCAGCATCTAAAAAAACGCAGTCCATCGCTGCATACAACCGAAAATGATAATTTAACTTTTCAATCCAAATCGGTTTAGGGAAACCCTCATCACCGGGAGTTAATTGGACAATTCTTTTACCTAAGAGTAAGGGATATTTTTGATATTTTTGTAAAATTTTAACTACTCGTTGTTTAACTTGAAAAGTGAAATTGCCAAGTTTTAACAGATGGGCAACTTTTTCTACCCCATCAGACTGAGTTAACCAATGGAGATGGTGATGAAATTCATATACACCTTTTTGGGCGAGAATACCAATCCGTTGTGGTGGAGTGGCTTTTGTTAACAAAGCTTTTACCTCTGGTTCGCGTTGCTTGGCTTTAATAAAACCCCTTCTCATTTGACAGTGCCATTGTTCTTGCCCTTGTTTGGGGGCAACTAGGGACCAAAGGTGGTAACTTACAAAGGGTCTAGCAGGGATTGACATTGCTCAGTTAGAGTGAGAGAAATTACCTTGGGGATACTTGCGGCTTTGTGGATGTTCCACTGGCTTTGCGGGATGCTTCCTCATAGTAGTGATGATGCACGGGAGAGAGTAGCAAAATGAGTAACCCTAACAATTCTGGTAAGATAAAATTTGGTACTGATGGCTGGCGTGGGATTATTGCCGATGATTTTACTTTTCCCAATGTGCGGAAAGTAACCAGGGCAATTGCTAGTTATCTGGAAACTGCCTATAGCAAAGATAGACCAGTTTTAATCGCCTATGATACAAGGTTTTTGGCTGATGAGTTTGCACGGACATCTGCGGCTGTGTTGGCTGATTTAGGTTGGAATGTGATGATTACGGATCGGGATTGTCCGACACCTGTAATTGCTTACAATGCGAAATACCTGAATTCCGCAGGGGCTTTGATGTTTACTGCTAGTCATAATCCTGCACCTTATTGTGGGATTAAATATATACCAGATTACGCTGGACCTGCCACACCAGAAATTACTGATACTATTGTGGCCAATATAGAAACGGCATCGGATGAGTTACCTAGTAATAACCCATCTGGTAGTATTTCTACTTTTGATCCAAAACCTGATTATTTGCATTTTATCTACACATTGCTGGATGTGGAAAAAATTAAGAGTGCGAATTTAAAGGTCAAATACGATGCTCTCTATTCTACATCTCGCGGTTATTTAGATGAGGTGCTGCAACACTGTGGTACTCAGTTAGAAAGTTTCCACACTTGGCGAGATGTACTTTTTGGCGGTGGAATGCCAGAACCCAAGGGTGAACAGTTGGTGGAGTTGGTGGAAGCTGTGAAAGCTGATAAAGCTGACTTGGGTTTAGCTACGGATGGAGATAGCGATCGCTTTGGGATCGTGGATGAACAGGGTAATGTTCTCACTCCTAATACGGTGTTGTTGGTTTTAGCAAGACATTTAATCAAAAATAAGGGTAAAAGTGGCGCGATAGTGCGAACTGTGGCGACTACTCATTTATTAGATAATTTTGCGGCTAAATATGGCTTGCAAATTTACGAAACTGCGGTTGGTTTTAAATACATTGGTGAGAAAATGCGGGAAACCACTGTTTTAATCGGTGGTGAGGAGTCTGGTGGTTTGAGTATTATTGGCCATATTCCTGAAAAGGATGGGGTTTTGGCTGATATGTTAATAGCTGAGGCGATCGCCTATGAGGGTAAACCTTTAAGTGTGTTGGTGCAAGAAGCTATTGCTGAAGCTGATGGACCTTTGTATAACAACCGTTTGGATTTACACCTTACCGAGTCTCATAAAAACGCTGTAATTGATTCCTACACCAAAAATCCACCTGCTGAAGTAGCGGGAATTAAAGTTAAGGAAGTAGGCAGAAAAGATGGGATTAAACTGTATTTAGAGGAAGGTAGTTGGGTGTTATTGCGGCCTTCTGGTACTGAACCTTTGGTGAGGGTGTACATGGAAACTAATTCACCAGAGAAACTTAGCCAAATTGCTGCAACGATGGAAGCGGAGATTGCTAAGTTAGCATAGGTTACAGGTTACAGGTTACAGGTTACAGGATAATAGATAGCCAGATAGCCAGATAGATAGCCAGGGAATAAATTCCCTGTCTAAAAGCTAAAGTCGGTTAAAACCGACTAGAAATATGTTATTGAACTTCTGACTCCTGTATGGGCGAACGGCTGTTCGTACCTCCTGACTCAAGAGGGCAACCACAGGGGGTTGCCCCTACCCTTTTTTTATGTATGAAATTATGAAAATATTTGTGAATTTATTTATTTCTATAGTTATAGCTGGTTGGGTGTTGGCGATCGCGCTGATTTCTGTGCAGAATGCTACTCCTGTTTCTTTAAGGTTTTTGGTTTTTCAATCTATTCAAGTTCCCTTTGGTTTGATGTTGGCTTTTTGGGTGGCTGTGGGTTTGGTTGGTGTGTCGGTTTTGCAGTCGGTTTTTAGTTTGAGTGGGTCGAAATTTGAGGGTGATGAGGAGGCGGAGTTTTTTGTTGATGATGAGGATTTTTAGGGTTTTCTCACGCAGAGACGCAAAGAGGAAGAGAGAGTTAGCAATTGATGTGGTAGATTGAGTCTATGAAGTTTGAATGGGATGAGTGTAAAAACCAAAGTAATATTACAAAGCATGGTTTTGATTTTGCTGATGCTTACCGAATTTTTAATTTACCGATGCTTGTCTATATTGATGAACGACAAGATTATGGTGAGGAAAGATATATTGGTATTGGACTACTTGATGGCAGGGTTATAGTTGTTGTCTACACTGAACCTGATGTGAATATAGTTAGGATTATTTCATTAAGAAAGGCAATTTCTCATGAACGAAAACGCTATGAACAATACCTCAAAAACCGATTGGGCTAGAATTGATGCGATGAGTGATGAGGAAATTGATACTTCTGATATTCCTCCTTTATCGGATAAATTTTTTGAAAAAGCACAGTTGCGAATGCCTAAATCACTTGTCAAAATTATGATTGAAGTTGATCCTGAAACTTTGGCTTGGTTTCAAGCACAGGGAGATAATGCCCAACAACAAATGGCGGTTGCTTTAAAGATTTATGCTGAAGCAAATAAGGCTTTTTCTTGATTTTAAGTAAATATGATGAAGTTTTTTTGATGTCTTCTATATTTTTCTCACGCCAAGACGCAAAGAGGAGGAAATAAGTTTTTTTGTGAGTCGGTTTTAACCGACTTTTGCTTTTAGACAGGGAATTTATTCCCTGGATATGATATCCAGTCAAATAGATAATTATTAATGGAGAAAAATTATGACTAAGTTACTTGAACAAGCAATTGAACAAATAAAGCAACTTCCTGAAAATGAACAAGATATAATTGCTAGATTTATTCTTAATGCTTTAGAAAATAATTTAGTTGAGAAAGGGTTATCTATTATTGATGAAAGTGATACTTGGACAGAAGAAGATCAATTTGATATCACATCTTTTTCTTTACAATATGCGGATTCGATATTTCCAGAAAGTGAGGAAATAACACAGTGAAATTTAATCCTGGGGATGTGGTAACGGTTGATTTTCCTGGTGTTACAGGTATTAAACGTCGTCCGGCTGTAGTTTTATCATCTGCAATTTATCATGCAAATCGTCCTGATGTTATTATTGGATTAATTACTTCTCAAACAACAGCATTGGGTGTGACTGACTATATACTTCAAGATTGGAATGAGGCTGGTTTGCGAGTTGCATCTATTTTTCGCAGTTATATTGTGACGCTTCCACCTTCAGCTAATTTTATTTTAATTGGTCATTTGTCAGAGCGTGATTGGTTGGGTATTTGTAATTGTGTGAAAATATCTTTTGCTGAGTTGGATGGGTAATCATAGTTAATATTTTCTCATGCAGAGGCGCAGAGAGGAAGAAAGATTTTTTATGAGTCGGTTTTAACCGACTTTTGTTTTTAGACAGGGAATTTATTCCCTGGATATCTTCAATTTGTCTAAAGTGTGAGATAATAACATCGTCTTATTTTCTAAGAGTTGTATTAAGTTAATAACTTTTGAGGATACAGACAATAGAAAATTAAGGTTTAAAGAATTATCAACAGGATATGGATAAAGTAATTTTCTATCAAACTTATATTCAGTAATATCTTTTAAATTGCTATACTGTTCTTCAAGATTTTCTCTAACATTATCAATGATACTATTTTCATCTATGTTTAATGTTTTCAATAATATATCTTTTAGTTTGGGTGTTATGACTTTTAAAAAAACTTTTATTAAAACATCATTACTAAAGGTTATTGCGAGGAAAGATAAACCATCTACTACTGGATTAACAATTTTAAATTTATTCAACTGTTGAATTGATTGAGTAATTTTTTGTCTCTTTTCGTTAATAATAAATCTTTCTTTTTGTATTAAATCTTTTGCATGATTGATTGTATCAATTGCATTACTAATTTCTAATTCATATTCCTTAACTTTTATAGCAATTTTATTTACTTCATAATGCAGTGTCAAACCACCAATTAACATTGCAGGGCTAAACATAATATTTCCTAGTGCCAGCATAAAAGCAATCATTGTATTTCCAGCACTAATTATTAGTAAATGCTTATTTACCCAATTTAATCTTTCCTTAAATGTCTGTTGAATCTCTAAATCGTGAGGTAGCAGATTATCAGCTACCATTAATACATCATTTTTAATAATTGGGCTATTATTTTGATCTGAGTTAATTTCGTTGATGATTAGCTGCTTTATTTCCTCTAATTTTTGCTGATTTTTATTTTTCGTTATTATCTCAAGAAAATTTTCAATTTGAGGTATCATTCCTTTCAGAGTTCTCTCATATTCTTGTAGTTCATTTCCATATTGTTGTGCGTCATTTTGAGTATTTTTCAAAATCATTTTAAATTTTGTTAAAGATTCTTCATAGCTATCTCTCATGATTTTAGGCTGATCTTTTAAACCATGTATATTGCTAATTGATCTAGCACCTGCAAACGAACCAAAAGAAGCAACACCTAAAGCAGCAGCACCTAAGATAAGTGTCAGCATAAAACACACTCCTTGTTACTTATATATAAACTAGACTCGGAACTTATGACTTTTTATTTTCTTTATACGTTTTATACGTATATAGCTAACCTAGAGCATTAATAAAATATCGATCAAGAGGTATTTGATTATTCTTTATCAGTTTTAAAAAAACTCAATTGTTGTATAAAAACTAATACAATAATTAACAATACTTTACGAGTATATACTAGCAGTTCGGTAAAGTGATAACTTTACCAAAACCCTTATTTTCCTTCTTTGCGTCTTTGCTCCTTAGCGTCTACCCTACGGGATCTCCTAACGGAGATTGCGTGAAACAAAAAAGAGCGATCGCTAAAAGCTAAAATTTTTCCATAACTTAAATATTTCTCTTATGATAATATGTACGAATGTGCATATCATAGAATTAGATGCTATACCAGTGGAATAGAGATAAATTATGGAATCAGAATATGATTTTAGCCAAGGAAAAAGGGGAGCAATAGAACCAACAGCACCCGGAAAAACCAGAATTACTATTCGTTTAGATGATGAAATACTTGCATGGTTTCGAGATCAAGTTCATCAAGCAGGTGGTGGAAACTACCAAACATTAATTAACGATGCTTTAAAAGAATATATCCAACAGCGTCGTGAACCATTAGAAGATACATTAAGGCGAGTATTGCGAGAAGAATTAAAACGGATAGGCTAATTAATTCCACAGCAATAAATCAATTACTTCAAACAAAGAGGTAAACTAAAAATGACTGTAACTTATCAGACAGATTTCAATATGTGGCTGGAAGAAACCGCAAAACTATTACTAGAAAATCGCTGGCAAGAAATAGACAAAGAACATTTAATTGAGGAGATTTCCGACTTGGGTAAAAGTGAAAAAAGAGCCATTTCTAGCCAATTAATTCGCCTACTTTTACACTTACTCAAATGGCAATATCAACCTCAACGACGTTTCGATAGTTGGTTAGATTCTATCACAGATGCACGCACTCAAATTGAATTAACTATAAAAGATAGTCCCAGCCTCAAAAATTATCCTCAAGAACAATTAACAGAAAGCTATGAAAAAGCACGTCGTCAAGCAGCAAAACAAACAGGATTGATAATTTCCACATTTCCCGAAGAATGTCTTTATGAATTAGAGTTAGTTTTAGATGAAGACTGGCTACCAGAATAGAAAATACTGCACATCAAGCAATTTTTAATAAACTAGGTTCAGGAATAGACTCACCTTCAGCTTTCCACGCTTCTAAATACATCTCAATAACTTCTTCCCCATGACGAATAGCTTCCTCACGAGTTTTACCATGAGTACAAGGCATAATTACGAGGTTGCTAAATTCTGGAATTGTCACTAAAAAAAGCTGATCTTCCTCTGACCATTGTACAATCATACTATATTGAGTCATTAATTTTCATCCTCCCCTAATTTTTCTAATCTCTCTCTGTGTTCTCTGTGCCTCTGTGGTTCGTTCATCTTAAAATTGACATAAAAAAGGGCAGGTATCAAACCCACCCTAATTATAATTTGTAACTAACAACTATTCACCAATTACAGGCGCAGTTAAAGAAACCTGTTCCACCGCTTTTTTAGCAGCCAAAGTAGGAACAGAATCCCGTAATCTTTCAGTCAATTGTACAGTAGTAGAATCGTACATTTGAGTTAATAACTTGGGATAAAAACCAATCCCAATAATAGGAACTAACAAACAAGCAATGATAAACACCTCACGGGGTTCAGCATCAATTAAAGCCTGATGAGAAACCAACTCTTCGTTTTCCTGTCCGTAGAAAATTTCCCGCAACATTGAAAGTAGATAAATAGGTGTTAAAATCACACCAACTGCCATCAAGAAAATGACGATAACTTTAAATGTAGGGTTATAAGCGTCGCTAGTGGCAAAACCAACAAATATCATCAATTCTGCTACAAAACCACTCATTCCCGGCAAAGCTAAAGAAGCCATTGAACAAGTAGTAAACATCGCAAAAATCTTCTTCATCCGTCTACCAACACCACCCATTTCATCTAACATCAGGGTGTGTGTCCGGTCATAAGTTGCACCAACCAAGAAGAACAAACTAGCACCAATTAAACCGTGAGATATCATTTGTAAAACAGCACCGCTTAAACCTAAATCGGTAAACGAAGCTATCCCAATAATAACAAAGCCCATGTGAGAAATTGAAGAGTAGGCAATTTTGCGTTTTAAGTTGCGTTGGGCAAAAGACGTTAACGCTGCATAGATAATATTAACTACCCCCAAAATTACCAAAACCGGGGCAAAATAAGCATGAGCATCTGGTAACATTTGGGCATTCATGCGAATTAATGCATAACCGCCCATTTTCAGCAGAATACCAGCTAGTAACATATGCACAGGTGCAGTAGCTTCACCGTGAGCATCTGGTAGCCAAGTATGCAGAGGGATAATAGGTAACTTAACAGCGTAGGCAATTAAGAAACCAGCGTATAGTAACAATTGCAGATTGAGAGCATAATCTTTGAGACCAAGTGACTGCATATCAAAGGTGACATTATCACCATAGAAAGCCATCGTCAAAGAACCAAGCAGAATAAACAGCGAACCGCCAGCAGTGTAGAGAATAAACTTAGTCGCTGCATAATGACGTTTTTTACCACCCCAAATAGCCAGCAGCAGGTAAACCGGAATTAACTCCAATTCCCACACCAGGAAAAATAACAACATATCCTGGACTGCAAACACGGCAATTTGGCCACCATACATGGCTAAAAGTAAAAAGTAAAATAGCCTGGGTTTAAAAGTAACAGGCCATGCTGCCAAAGCCGCCAAGGTGGTAATAAAACCCGTCAAAATAATTAGAGGCATGGATAAACCATCAGCCCCCACAGACCACTTTAAGTCTATTTGTGGTATCCAGGAATAACTTTCTACCAGTTGTAAATCAGGGTTAGAGAAATCATAACCCAGATAGAAAGCAGCAACAATCAGGGCAAAATCAATTAGACCAACAATTAAAGCAAACCAGCGGATGGTTTTACCGTCTTTATCTGGGATGATGGGGATAAGTAGTGACGCGGCTATTGGCAAAAGAATAATCGTCGTCAACCACGGAAAATTAGTCATATTCATCACAATTTGTCTACAATTAAAATCATCTGTGGTAAAAGTCCTAGTTATTAACTAACAGCTTTTTACCAAATTTCCTGTTATTGTTAGGTTGATTTAATTAAATTGGCAATGTTCCAATTTTGCAGATGCTCCGGTAGAGGATATTTACTAGCTAGGTAGCATCTACTAGGTAAATTAACTGCCAATTGGCTTTAAAAAAGCGCGTATGCTATCTGTTTTTTATTAAATGATAATTTTTTCAAAAAGTCCAAATTCTTTACAATTCTCAAATTTATCAAAGGGTATTGACAGAATGAAGGGAATAGGGGACTGGGGACTGGGGACTGGGAACAGGTGACAGGTTACAGGTTACAGCATGAAGGGAAAAATGTTTAATTTTTAATTTTTATTTTAATTTTTATTTTAATTTTTATTTTATTTTGTAATAAGACTAATGATCGTTCTGCTTTTTTCTTTTAATAACTCTTTTTTGGGAAAAAAGTTTTGTTAGGAAATAACATTCTTTCTGTTCCCTGTTATTTCAGAAAATCCCAAGTACGGTAGAGCCTAATTTTCTAAATTATTTAAACATATAGAAATCATGATTTGATTATTTTAAAAAACTCAGTATCAAAGAAATTATTTGTCCCCAGTCCCCAATCACCTATTCCCTACAAAAATGTCGCCATTCTCGAAATCAGCTTTTTGTATTACTCAATCAGAAGTAAAATATATTACTTTTTGTCAACAATGGTAGTGGTTTAAGTAAGATTAAATTTATGCTCTGAAAGTTTACTCAAGTGTATTTTCCCTGATATTATAAAATTTTCGACCAAAACAGCTATATTTTAATGTGAATATACTTAGAACCTTCCTTAGAATCTTTTGAGTAATTTAAACCTATGGGTAAAAAAAACGACTATAGTCAATACCTCAGACAGACATTCTCTGGACTAATTGATCAGCTAGACCTGACAGAATTGCGAAAAGAATTTCTGAAAAATCGCTGGCTAGATCAAGTTTTGTGGCTGGAGGGAAAAGCCACCAAAGAACGTAATGCCCATCACAATCTCCGTATGATTACCATTATCGGTGGCGTAATTGTACCGGCACTGATTGGTTTTCAAAAGGGAGACCAAAAGTGGCAGGAAGTTCTAGGCTGGACGGCCTTCGGTTTAAGTCAGGTAGTAGCGGTTTCTGCGGCCATTGAAGAATTTTTTGGTCACGGTGAGAAGTACCGCAATTATCGTAATACTGCTGAAGGCTTAAAAATTGAGGGTTGGCAATTTTTTCAAATGGCTGGACCCTATCGTCATTATCCGAATCACTCCGAGGCCTACACCATCTTTGCCGAACGGGTTGAACAGTATATTCAACAAGACTTACAGGGCTTTATTTCCCAGCTAACAGAACAACAAGAAGCCGGCAAACAGACACAAGAAACGGCAGCTAAAAATGCTGAACTTGCCCTAGACAATCTCAACGAACAGTTACAGTTACGGGCGCAATATGAAGCCAAACTTAGGGAATTAGAAGCCGAAAAGCAGCGAGTTCAAGAGGAAAGAGAGCAGAAAGAACAAAATAACACTGGTTCACAGGAGGGTGAGCAGGAAAAACCAGTAGCTACAGATGGACAAGAGAACTCAGATCAACAACCTGACTTAATTCCTATTAGTAATTTATGGCAAGATGACACAGAAGAACGTGATAGCACCAGCTTAAACCCTGACTCCATCAAGTATCTCAGTGCTAGTGAAATTTTGGCTCAAATTAAAAACAATCCTATTAGCAAGAACGGTACAACATCCAACCAACTTACCGAAACTAAAACAACAACAGCCTCTACAAAACTACCGATGTGTGGAGTAGAGCTAATTAAAAAGTTTGAAGGTTGCTATTTGAATGCTTATCCAGATCCTTTAACTGGAGGGAAACCAATCACTATTGGTTGGGGTACAACCAGAAAACGTGATGGTAGTCCTTGGAATTTGGGGGAAAGTATTTCTCAACAAGAAGCTGATAATTTGTTAATTCATCAATTAGAAACAAGCTACTTACCGGATTTGATGAAAATACCTTGCTGGGGAGAACTCAACCCTAATCAACAAGGTGCTTTACTCAGCTTTGGTTATAACTTGGGAAGTAGATTTTACGGTGCTTCTAATTTTGAGTCAATGACTAGAGTTTTAAAAAATCGTGATTGGGCTAATATCCGCGAAACTTTCATCAAGTATCGTAATCCCGGATCAAATGTAGAGAAAGGACTAAGGAGAAGAAGAGAAGCAGAAGCTGATTTATTTCTCAAACCCTACCCTTAATGGTCTAGTATGAAAAATTTCTAGGATTTTCAGAATTAATGAAGCATGAGTTCCCATAAAAAGAGAGCGAGAAAACTCCATTAATTTACTCACATTACACAAAAATCAAGGCATCTACCCAGGATAAAATTATGCTTCGTAACAGTAAAAAGTATTCGATTAACGTAGACAAAGTAGGTCAAGATGTGGCCATTAATATTTCTTTGGAAATAGAAATGAGTCCTGAACTACTAGATTTAGTATTGCGGGATTTAAGAAGCGATGCTAGAGATTTTAATGAAACCCGGATATTAACTGAAATCATCCGCGATCCCATCATCATTTACAGTCTCTGCCAACATATAGAACGAGTGAAAAATCAAGAAGTTATCTATCAACCAACTCAGCATGAAAACAATAATCAACAGCTAATGAGTTCCGATTGGAGCTTGAACACAGCCAGCTACACTGCAAACGACTCATAGCTGGAATTTATTAAAAGCGGATTTGAGTATTGCTGATTCTAGGTTTTTTTGATGATTGCAAAATAAAGCTACCAGCCGCTTTTAGTAGCCAAAAAATTAGTAGCAGAAATTTTGTAGTTACTGACTTATTTATGAAAATTTGGTAGATATCATAAAATGGTGAATATTGTATCTATTGAAGAAAAATATGCAGCACTATGGCAAGGCTGCAAGGTGCAATCTAATCTCTTGCCAGAGTTAGAAAAAATAGCGGAAAAGCTGCATTATGATCGCGGCTTTTACGAGAAAATCGAGTGGTACTATCCCAACTTACCCTGGTACTGGGCAGGAATAATACACGCTAAGTCCGATTTTGAAGATTCTGCCCAATTTTTTGAGCAAATTACCCAAAAGTTAAGGAAGATTCAGGGCGAACAAATACCAAAAAGAATCTCCGCCCGGTTACTGGCTTTTGATGCGTGCAACGAATTTCAAGGCAAAGATAGCGAGGGAATTACCCCCTTTGTTTGGGCAGGGACTAATCATACCAAGACAATTGATTCTGTGGCTGGTTGTGCGGCAATTTTGTATTTTCTGCAAGCACTGGGACTTAAAGATAATCAAAGCGAACAGGGGCAGTTTAATCTGAAAGTGACTGCTGATACGGTGTTTAAAAGTTGCTCATTGCCTTCTAATAAACTCCAACCATCAGAAAGACTTTCTTTTACAGCCGGGAGACAGATGGAAATTACCGAAGTGGCGATCGCCGACGCTCATCATCTCCGAGTCACACTCAAGACACCAATTGACAATCAACGCGCTTGGTTTATTTATGGTGGACATATCCAGATTGATGGTTGTACCATTGCCACATTCACCGCTAAACCTAAAACCCTAGAAGAAAAAATTGTCGCCTATTGCGAGAAAAAAGGTTACAAAATTGACAAAGAACCAGGGTGTAAAAACATTATCTACATTGAAGGCATGAACCCAGACGGAACACTTAACGACAACGCCCTCAACGTCTGGAACGATCTCCGCATCGTCATTGAATTTAAAGACGGCAAACCAAAAATGATTGGCTGTTGGGAAGCCACAACCAACCCAGGTAAATACTACACCTTCAAACCCATGAACCCCAAAGGTGCGGCAATTATCGCCTTCGGGCAATACAGAGCATGGCAGGTAGGAATTCACACACCAGGCGGTGGACACGAAGCCCTTGTACAAACTGGCGGTCCAGTAACAGTCCATCGTGATGCCAACCGCAATGGTAGACGGGATGAAGGCGACTCAATGGACTCAGGTATGTTTGGCATTAACCAACATTGGGGCGGTGATAATCCTAAGTCAGACGTAGGCAGATGGAGCGCGGGCTGTCAAGTAGGGAGGACAAAACAAGGACATCGTGATTTTATGGCTATCATCAAATCAGATCCACGCTACCAAGCAAACCGCAAGTATATCTTTAGCAGTACCATCATTGACGGTAAAGACCTTTTGGCACAGTTCCCTGCAAATTGATGACAGGTGACAGGGAACAGGGAACAGGGAACAGGGAACAGGGAACAGGGAACAGGGAATAGGGAATAGGGAATAGTTTTAGCTATCTGTTGGTAACAAATTTTTGGATTTCTCCGCCCCAAAATGCACACTTTTGATGCTACATCCCTACGTTAAAAGTAAATTTGTAATTGTACTAATTAAATCTTCTTTTGCTGCTTCTAATTCCATTGTTTGTAAACAACCTGATGCAGCTAACTCTTTGCATCGTTCATCAGTAACATCACCATGTAAAGCAGAGGCTAGTTTGTCTGCGGTTCTCCCACTACCAGCAATTACCATCACCAACCGCCCAGCACAAACGCTATTTACCGCATCAACAAAAGTAATTTCACCACCATTAATGAGGACTGTAAGTGAAGGCGCACCATTAGCTAAAAGCGTTGCTACCTCTACTATCCAGGGAGATTCATCACCCCAATTACTACCAGGAACTAGAACAAAATGAGTATGATTTGCTTCTAGCGGTGTAGCATCCTCACTTAAAATATCCGTTTGTTCAGGTAAAATTACCTTAGCTCTGGGGGCTACACCAATCAGGGGAAAGTCTGCATTAATTTGATTATGGGCTTTACCAATTAATTTCATCACACCTGCATCAGTACCACCATCTACCACATAGGCATTTAATCTTTGAGCGACTGGCGCTAATACTTCTACAAATAAATTTTCGATCCGCAAAAAGTCCGCTTCACTGATCTGACTAGCACCTCCTACTATTACTAAAACAGGACGGGAATTACTTAGCCCTAATTGTGCTAAAGCCTGGGGTAATTCCGTCGCTTCAGATACCGTAACTGCCTCTGCTGGTTGCTTGGGATTTAAAGTTAGACTGAAAAAATTGACCATTTATTTTGAAGTGGAACTTGTGAAAATTTTAAATGTTTAGCCTACTAAATTTCTTTGTCGTCAATAGTAATCCTATCAATATATCTATGTGTCTATGGATTAATTTGTCTATAGATTAAACAAAGTTTTACAAAATCAGGAATTACACAAAAATCCTACTGCTTTCTGCTATGTTAATCCAAATAAATAACTATGTAGATTCTTAAATAACTACAGTATATTGCTTGTAATAGCTGATAAACTATAAGTAATTTTACAGTCAACCCACTTTTATTATCAGTAAAATCCCGTTGTGCATCACCATCAAAAGTTTGCTTACCGTCAGCTTGGATTGCTGCTGGCACAAGGAACTATCATCCAGATAGCTGTATTATCTCTATTCACTGGCAATCCTGGCCTAGCACAAATCACGCCTGATACCACATTGGGCAATCAAAACTCCCGTGTGACAACTGGTGTCAATATTAAAGGTAATAGCACTGACTTAATTGAAGGTGGTTTCCAAAGGGGTAGCAACCTGTATCACAGTTTTTCAGAGTTTAATGTTAATAATGGGCAAAGAGTTTATTTTGCCAACCCTATAGGCATTGATAATATTTTAAGTAGAGTTACAGGCAGTAACCCTTCTCATATTTTCGGGACTTTGGGCGTAAATGGGGCAGCGAATTTATTTTTGCTTAACCCCAAAGGAATTATTTTTGGACCAAATGCCCAGTTAGATATTGAAGGTTCATTTTTGGCTACCACCGCTGACAGTTTTGTATTTCCTGATGGTAGCGAATTTAGCGCCACTAATCCCCAAACACCCCCACTGTTAACCATGAGTGTACCAGTAGGTGTACAGTTTGGTTCACAGCCAGCAGAAAATATTAGTATTACTAATCAAGGAAATTTGCTAACAGGCAAAGATTTAACATTAAATGCGGGAAATTTAGATTTACAAGGAACACTTCAAGCTGGTGGGAATTTAACATTAAAAGCGCAGGAAAATTTAAAAATTACAGATAGCGCAACTAATCCTTTTATTGCCGCAGCGGGTGGTAATTTGCTGGTGCAAGGTAATGATAAAGTAGATATTTATGCCTTAAATCACCCAAATAGTGGTTTTTACGCTGGTGGCAATATCGTATTAAAATCTGAAAATACCATTAGCAGCGATGCACATTTTGGGGCTGGTGGTAATTTTCGGGTAGAAAAATTGAATGGCGAATTAGGTAATATATTTAGTCCTAATGATCCCATAATTCGTGCTACTGGGGATGTGAGTTTTGATAGCTACAAAGGTGCATCTTTGCATATTCTGGCAGGTGGAAGTGTCAATATTGCCGGTGACATTGACATTACTGGTGTAGACAATACAGATAATTCTCTTCAAGAAATAGTTACATTATCCGATGGAACAACAATAGATATTGATGGTAGTCAAACACCAACATTAGATATTAGAGCCGGGGTAGATGCTAATTATATTGGTACTGCTACATCTGATTTCCTTGGTGGATTCCATCCACAAAATCCCACAATAACTAATAATCCCACAAATGCAAATATTAATATTAATGGAAATATTAAAAATCCAGGAGGATTGATATTTTTAACCAATCAATATCGCCCTAATCTAAATTTATCAGGAAACATCATCACCAAGGAAATAGAATCTGGTATCAGAAACTTTGTTGACGAAAACAGGATAGATGTTGGTAATGGGGGGGATACCATTATTGAATCCAAAGGAGATATCACAGTCACTAAAATATATTCTGGTTTAAGAAATGTTAGTGGCAATACAGGAAATGCAGGTGATGTTATTTTTCACGCCACTGATAATATTAGAGTAGGTGCAACAGATCCAAATAATCCCAGTTTTGAAGGTGCGATAAATGCTTCTATCCTGGCCGCCCCTAGAAGCACCTCAAGTAATAGGGATGAAAAATACAATTCAGGAAATTCAGGAAACATTCAAGTTACCAGCACCAGAGGAAATATCACCGTTGTAGGGGGTTTATTTACAAACTCAACTGCTTCTGGGAGTACAGCAGGTGATACAGGAGATATTAAATTACAGGCACGTCAAGGAAAGGTTGAAGTTACTGCTAACCAATCCGGTGCGATTGTAACACGAACTAGCGCCAGCGATGGCCACACTCCAAGTTTTTGGGATACTACTGGAAATGCCGGAGATATTACAATTGATGCTAAAGTTATTACAATTAAAGGTAGAGAAAATAATCAAAATAGCCGCGATATTACAAGTGAATCTACATTAACAGGGTTATCGGGAAAAATTACATTTAACAGTCAAACTCCCCTAGAATTAAATAACCTCACAATTGGCACGGATGCACGGAATGGTAAGGGTGGCGATATTGAAATCATTGCTCCTGCATTAACTTTAGGAAACACCAAAATTAGTACAAAAACTGTTGGTAAAGGTGATGCAGGAAATATTAAAATAATTACCGAAGGTTCGGTGTTATTAAAGGAGAATTCGGAAATTAATACTAATAGTAGTAAGAATGAAAATGACCTTTTGAATTTTTTAAACATTCCAGGAGCAGCAGGAAATATAATCATTGATGCTACTGAACAAGTATCTATTTTCAACAGTAGCAAACTTTCTAGTCAAGGAAATATTTCTGGAAATATTCAAATTAAGGCAAGAAAATTTTTACTGGATAATTCGGAAATTAATACTAATAGTAATGCCAATGAAGATGACTTTTTCAGTATTTTCAATAATTCAGGATCAGGAAATATAATCATTGATGTGTCTGAACAAGTATCTATTCTCAACAATAGCAAACTTTCTAGTCAAGGTATCATCTCTGGGAATCTTGACATTAAAACAGGAAGTTTGTTTTTGGATAATTCAAACATAAATACTGATAGTATTACCACGAAAAATGATTTTTCTGGTTTTTTTGATTATTTATCATCCGCAGGAAATATAATAATTAATGCGATTAATCAAGTATCAATGAAAGATAGCGAAATCTCCAATAAAGGTAATTTTGGCAATATTGACATTGAGACAGGTAACTTGTTTTTGAATAATTCAGAAATTAATACTAGCAGCAAAGCGAATCCAGATGATTTTTTCAGTTCTATAAAATTTGCAGGAAATATAATTATTGATACTAATGACACAGTATCTATGCTCAATAACAGTAAAATTTTTAGTCAAGGAACTATTTCTGGAATTCTTGTAATTAAGACAGGTAACTTGTTTTTGGATCATTCAGAAATCAACACTGATAGTAAGCCTCCTGAAAATGAGTTCTTCAATTTTTTAGATTTTTTATCATCCGCAGGAAAGATCAACATTTCTGCTATCAATCAAGTATCTCTGAAAGATAGTAAAATCTCAAATGGAGGTAATTTTGGAGCTATTGGAATTGCCACAAATAACTTGTTTGTGAATAATTCAGAAGTCAATACTAATAGTAATGGTTTATCATCCGCAGGAAATATAAACATTAATGCTAATGACCAAATATCTCTTGATAGCAGTAAGATATTTAGTC
This sequence comes from Nostocales cyanobacterium, assembly GCA_004292695.1. Classification (GTDB taxonomy): domain Bacteria; phylum Cyanobacteriota; class Cyanobacteriia; order Cyanobacteriales; family Nostocaceae; genus Okeanomitos. The sequence goes on from RDXV01000015.1 coordinate 20,796, forward strand.
AGGGAAATAACGGCTACATTGATATTTTAACAAACAGCTTGTCTTTGACTGATGGCGCTCAAATTAACTCCAGTCTGGTTGGTACAGGAGAGAAAGTAGGTTCTGTTTCTATTATTGCCAAAGATAGTTTATTACTTGAGGGAAATTTGAACCTTAAAAATACGGAAGTGAATACGGATGTGAATACAGAAATTAAACAGACGGGTATTTTCACCCAAATTAGTCCAGGAAGTGAATTGTTTGACTCCCAGGGTAAAGGTAATATTACAATTAATACGGATAAGTTAATTATTAATGATGATGCTCGTATTTCCGCAGATAGTTATGGAAAAGGTAATGCAGGTAATGTCAAAGTCAATGCAGAAAAGATTGAGTTAACAAATGAGGGAAGAATTATCAGCGTTGTTAGAGAAAACGCCGATGGTAATAGTGGAAATATTGAAATTAATAGTAGTAATCTTGCTGTTACAGATACCGCACGTATATCTGTGAGTAATTTAAGTACAGGAGATGCTGGCAGTATCAAAATCAATGCTTCAGAATCAGTTTTTTTGGCTCAACAGGGTCGGGTTTCCAGTAGTGTGAGAAGCACAGGTACAGGGAAAAGTGGAAGTATTGATATTGAAACTAACTTCTTAACTGCTGACGAAGGAACAATAGAAGTCCGAAATCAAGGTCAAGGGGATGCTGGGGATATTACTATTAAAACAAATAATTTGCTACTGCGTCGCCAAAGTAAAATTACTGCTAACGCAGGTTCTACAAATAATCCTGGTAATGGTGGTAGTATCACGATTAATGCCAAGGAAGGATTTGTGATCGCAGTGCCATCAGAAGATAGTGATATTATTGCCAATGCTTTTGGTGGTAGAGGCGGCAGGATTAAGATTACTGCTAACCGCGTTTTCGGATTTCAAAACCAGGAAAATTTGACTTCAGAACAATTGATGCAAGTTAACGAAAATGGCATCAGTGACATTAGTGCCAGTTCCGATGTAGGTAAAAATGGACAAGTATCGCTGAACACTCTCAATGTTGATCCTACTCAGGGGCTTACGACACTGCCAACAAATTTAGTAGATACTTCTGGATTAATTGCTCAAGAGTGCAGTAGTAACAGTAATGTTGCCCAGGAAAAAAGTGAGTTTGTGATTACTGGACGTGGTGGACTACCTCCTAGTCCTGATGATACTCTCAAGGCTGGAGTGATTTCCCCGGCATGGGTGGTAAATAATACTGAAAATGGTAGTAATAATTCTGCCAGTGTGACGGGGACGAATTTACAGGAATTACCAAGAAATGATTCTGATACCTTGGTGGAAGCGGTGGGTATGGTACGCAATGCAAATGGAGAAATTGTGTTTACTGCTCAACCAACAACGGCTACAGAGATACATTCGGGGCGATCTAGTCAGGTTTGTCATCTTGTGCAAGGAGATGTGAAACCATGAAGCGACTAAATGGGCGACTAAATAGGCGATCGCCTCATCTCTATCTAGATTATTCACATCCAATGTATAAATTATTCCTAGTTACCGGGTTAACTTTGGGTATTTATTCACAACCCCTGGCGGCTCAAGAAGCTCCCATAGAAGTAAAACCACCTTCCATACAACCATTACCCCAACCCGAACCGCTCCCAGAACTACCACCCCCAGAACAACTACTACCCACCACACCCCAGTCACCAACTCAACCGGAAGTAAATCCACAAACTTTAGCGGAAACCTTGATTGTAGAAAGGTTTGAGTTTGTGGGAAACACTGTGTTTAGCAATGAAGAATTGGCGAAGGTGACAGATCCTTACCGCAAACGCTCAATTACTTTTAATGACTTACTCCAACTGCGATCAGAACTGACCCAATTATATATAGATAGAGGCTATGTCACTTCTGGGGTAATTATTCCCCCGCAAACGGTGAAGGGTGGGGTAGTGGTATTGCAGGCCGTAGAAGGAACTTTAGAAAAAATCAATGTTACAGGTACAAACCGCCTCAACCCCAACTATATCCGCGATCGCCTAGCAATTGCAGCGGGTAAACCACTATCACGCGATCGCCTATTGGCAGGACTGCAACTATTACAATTAGATCCTTTAATTGAAAGTATATCCACAGATTTACAAGCCGGTATCCGTCCCGGTACTAACATATTAGAAGTTAAAGTTACCGAAGCTGATACCTTTAGCACTCAACTAACCTTAGATAACCAAGGCAGTCCTAGTGTGGGCAGTTTTCGCCGTCGTATCAATCTTACCGAAGCTAATTTATTAGGACGAGGAGATAGTTTAAGTTTAGGTTACACCAATACTGATGGTAGTAATGGCTTTGATATTAGCTATAATCTACCAGTGAATGCACGTAACGGTAAGTTGATTTTTAACTATGGCAACACTAACAGTAATTTGATTGAGCGTCCGTTTAACTCCTTGGATATTAATTCTCAGTCCCAATACTACGAGTTAACCTACCGTCAACCCCTGGGAAAAACTCCCTACCATGAGTTTGCTTTAGGACTTACCATCAGTCACCAGACAAGTCAAACATTTTTAGGTTTTGACAACATTGGCGCGTTTCCTCTAGCGGTTGGTGCTGATGACGAAGGTAAAACAAAAGTTTCAGCGATCCGATTTTTTCAAGAGTGGACTCAAAGTAGTAGCCAACAAGTTATAGCAGCGCGATCGCAATTTAGTTTCGGTGTGGGTATTTTCGACGCGACAATTAATGACGATGCACCGGATAGCCGTTTTTTTAGCTGGCGTGGCCAAGCCCAGTGGTTGCGTCAATTAGCCCCTGATACTTTACTGTTACTGCAAACTGATATGCAATTAGCCGATAGACAACTGTTAGGACTGGAAGAATTTGGTATTGGTGGTTCAGGGAGTGTGCGCGGATACCGTCAAGATCAATTGTTGACAGCTAACGGTATACAAGCAAAGGCAGAACTTCGTTTACCAGTGCTACGAGGTTCTCAAGGAGTGTTGCAAATTACGCCTTTTGTGGATATTGGTACTGGCTGGAATCATGAGGGTGAAAATCCTCATCCTAATACTTTAATGGGTACGGGTATGGGTTTACTGTGGCGATATGGTGATAATTTCACTGCTCGTTTAGATTGGGGTATTCCCCTGAAATCTGTTAAATCTCAAACTGATAATAATTCATGGCAAGAAAATGGTTTGTATTTTTCTGTGAATTATAGTCCTTTTTAATTTAGTTTTTATTTTAAGTAGTCATTTAGGAGAGGGAACAGGGAACAGATAAGAACTACAGGAATTTTTATTTCTTTCCATTTATTCCCAAAAACTTAATTTAATTTAATTTAATTTAATTTAATTAATTTTGTGTAGGTACTTAGTTTTTAATTTAGGGTTGCATGATGATGATCAGATTGAAAAAATGGAAATGGAAACAAGTCCAAAAGTTATGGTACAGTGTTTTGGCTTGTTTGACGACTTTATTATATATTTTGGTTGTTCCTGTCATTGCTAATGATGGAAAAAATCAAGGTTTAACTACATCGGTGGTTACTGTTTCTTCTCCACAACTAACTGCTAAAAATCTTTATCTGTCGGGGCGGTTTGCAGAGGCAGTGAAGTTATTAGAACAAGCCTATAAAACAACAGATGATCCGGTAGAAAAGGCGGTAATTCTGAGTAATTTGGCTCTCAATTTCCAACAGTTAGGAAATATTAATCAGGCAACAGAAGCAATTGAAGAGGCGATCGCCATTTTCCAAAAAATTCCTCAGTCACCAAAAAATCTACCAGTTTGGGCGCAAGTTTGGGATGTGAAAGGTAATCTAGAATTGGCTAAGGGTAAAGCTGATGTCGCTTTATCATCTTGGGAAAAGTCCGCTTCATTCTATCAACAATTAAACGACAGTGATAGAGCTACTCTCGCCCAAATTAACCAAGCACAAGCATTACAAAGTTTAGGACTATATCGCCGAGAAATTACTTTACTCCAAAATTTGACTAAGAACTTAGAAAAAGAACCAGATTCTTTAACTAAAGCTGCTGGTTTTCGTAATTTGGGTGAGGCTTTGGCTTTGGCTGGTAATATTCAAGAAGCACAAAAACATTTACAAACCAGTCTGGAAATTGCCCAAAAACTACAATCATCAGCAGCAATTTCTAAATCTTATCTGAGTTTGGGAAATCTTTTTTATGTTCCCGGTGGCAGCACAGAACAAAAAAATACTGCTCTGAGTTTTTACGAAAAAGCGGCTATTTCAGCGACTTCTGTAAATGAAAAAATACCAGCCCAACTTAACAGGTTACGTCTATTCATTGATTTGGAAAAATGGGAAGCAGCTAAGGCATTATATCCCGAAATTCAAAGTCAAATTACTGAATTACCCCTGGGACGTTCTGCTATTTATGCTCAGGTAAATTTAGCGCAACGCCTTCTAGAAATGAGGCAAAAATTCCCTGCACCTAATCCAGAAACAATTGGTAAAATTCTGGCTGTGGCAAATCAGCAAGCGCAACAATTACAAGATGTCCGTTCACAGTCTTTTGTGTTAGGTAATTTGGGACATTTATATGAGTTGTCTCAACAATGGTCAATAGCTGAAGATTTAACTAGACAAGCACTCAATTTATCCCAGTCTATTCAAGCTCCAGATATCGCCTATCGTTGGTATTGGCAAATGGGGCGTATTTTTTGTCAAGGTAAAACCAATTGTGAACAGGGAAATATTAAAGAGGCGATCGCATCTTATAGCCAAGCTTTTAATACTTTACAAACTATTCGTGGTGATTTGATTGCTACTAATAAAAACGTGCAGTTTTCTTTTCGAGAAACGGTAGAACCTGTATATCGTCGTTTGGTAGATTTATTATTGCAATCATCAGTATCCAGCCAAAAAAATCTCATCCAAGCTCGAAATGTGATTGAATCTCTACAAGTGGCAAAACTGCAAAATTATTTACAGCAATCTTGTGAGGATTCTCAATTAGAACTTGATCAGGTAATTGATTCTCAAGACAAAACATCAGCGGTGATTTATGCAATTATTTTAAATAACCGTTTAGAAGTTATTCTCAAGCGACCCAATCAACAACTTAGTCATTATACTACTTCATCACAAGAGAAAATTGAGGAAGTTGTCAGCCGCCTATATGAAAATCTGCAAGAAGTGGGTAGTTATCCAGAAGTGCAAGAAGATGGTCAATTAGTCTATAACTGGCTAATTAAACCAATGGAAAACGAACTCAAAAACAGCAACATCAAGAATTTGATCTTTGTCTTGGATGGACCATTAAGAAAAATTCCTATGGCTGGTTTGTATGATGGTGAAAAATATTTAGTTGAGAAATATTCTGTATCTCTAGCTTTGGGTTTACAAGTGCGTGAACCAAAACCTTTAAACAGATCAAATATGAAAGTTTTGGCTGCTAGTTTGACTGAACCACCCAATAATCAAGAAGTTTCTGGTTTTTCTGCCCTACCAAATGTAGCGGTGGAAGTGAAGGAAATCAAAAATACGGGATTAGCTGTTAATTGGATTGCTGAAAAAGAATTTACCACACAAAACTTTAACCAAAAGCTGAATAGTTCTAATTTTGATGTTGTACATTTAGCAACTCATGGTTTGTTTGGTGCAGATAGAGAAAATACTTTTGTGGTGACGGCAGATGGTAAGTTGAAGATAGATGATTTTGATCAATTGTTTAGTAACCAAAGGGAAAACCGCAATCATAAAATTGAGTTGTTGCTTTTGAGTGCTTGTCAAACAGCTACAGGTAATGATCAAGAAGTCATGGGTATTGCGGGAACTACAGTACAAGCTGGTGCTAGTAGTGCGATCGCCAGTTTATGGGATCTAGACGATGAAGCCAGTGTTCCCTTTATGAAAGAATTTTATCAAAATTTAGGAAAACCAAATGTTAGCCGAGCCGAAGCCCTACGTTTAGCACAACAATCTTTACTCAAAAACCCTGAGTATGATCACCCTCGTTATTGGGCCCCCTATGTTTTAGTAGGTAGTTGGCTGTGATGAAGAATTTAGAATTTAGAATTTAGAATGAAGAATTGAGGAGTCAGGGTAAAAAAATTAGTTCTTTATTTATTCTCTGAACTCCTCTATCTCTTTGTTCGCACAGCGTGGTGCTGCCAATCTCCTGACTCCATTAAATTCCTGTTGTTAAATAAATAGAAAAGATGGTAATATTCACTTAGTCAATTCATGTCCTCACTACTCTACTCATAGTTATATCACTGATACGCAAGTGATATTAAAATATCATAAGTAAATTTACTTATCAAGACTAGCATCTACACATTTATAGTAATTATGAACAGCTTTAAAAATGCCTTTATTTCCTATGGGAGAGCAGATAGCAAAAACTTTGCCACCAAATTATATCAGCGACTTGTAGAAGCAGGGTTGGATATTTGGTTTGACCAAAATGATATTCCTTTAGGTGTGGACTTTCAAAATCAAATAGATGACGGTATTGAGAAAGCTGATAATTTTTTGTTTATCATTGCGCCTCACTCAATTAACTCACCTTATTGTGGTAAAGAAATAGAATTAGCACTCTGTCGTAATAAACGAATTATCCCCTTACTGCACGTAGAACAAATTACCCAGGAAACTTGGCAGGAAAGAAATCCGGGAAAAGATCCTAGTGCGTGGGAAGAATATAAAGCCAAAGGATTACATTCTAGTTTCCCTAATATGCACCCAGCCATTGGTAAAATTAACTGGGTATATTTTCGGGAAGGTATAGATGATTTTGAAACATCCTTTGCGGGATTGTTAGAGTTATTTTCCCGTCACCAAGATTATGTAAATCAACACACATACTTGTTAGCCAAAGCGTTGGAGTGGGAAAGACAACAGAAAAATTCACAATATCTATTAATTAGTGACGAGCGGATCAAGGCAGAAAATTGGTTAAAAACTCGCTTTAAAGACGAACAACCACCTTGTGAACCCACAGATTTACACTGTGCTTTTATTTGTCAGAGTACAAAAAATGCTAACAACCTGATGACTCAGGTATTCCTCTCTTACTCAGAAAAAGAGCGGGAAGTGATGGAAAAAATCGCCAAAATCTTGATGCGAGAAAGCTTTACTGTTTGGACAAATAAAACAGATATTCAGTCAGGGGCGGATTTTGTTGAGTCAATTGATCGAGGCATTGAAGAAGCGGATAATTTGGTATTTCTGATGTCGCCAGCTTCTTTAGAATCAGAATATTGTCAAAAAGAAATTACCTATGCTTTATCCCTAAAAAAACGGATTATTCCGGTGTTAATTGCACCAGTAGAAGAAGCACAAATTCCTTTAGAACTACGTAAAATACAGTTTATTGACTTAACAGAAGAAGCACAGGGAAAAGATGCCAATATTGACAAATTAATCAATATCCTGTCTCAAGAAGCAACTTACTATGAACAGCATAAGATTTTATTAGTTAAAGCTCTCAAATGGGAAAGACAAAAACGTAATTCTAGTATTTTGTTACGGGGATATAATCTGAGGGAAGCAGAGGCTTGGTTAAAGATTGCCCAACAAAGAAACCAACATCAAGCCACAATATTACAAATAGAGTTTATCACAGAAAGTCTCAATCAGCCGCCTGTGGTAGCGTTAGATGTATTTATTTCCTACTCTCGCGCTGATTCTGATTTTGCTCGCAAACTGAACGATACCTTACAAATTCAAAATAAAACTACTTGGTTTGATCAAGAAAGTATTGCTTCTGGTACTGATTTTGAGCAAGAAATTTATAAAGGAATAGAAAGTGCGAATAATTTCCTATTTATTATTTCCCCAGATTCGATCATTGCTCCCGAATGTCAACTTGAAGTAGAGTATGCAGCCAAGTTAAATAAACGGATTGTGACTGTGTTGTATCGGGAAGTGAAAGTTGAGGATCTACCTTCAGTATTAGCAAAAGTGAAGTGGATTGATTTTTGCCAAAATAAAGCAGACTTCTTAACTAGATTTGGAGAATTAACCAGAACATTGGATGCAGATCCTGATTATGTGCGATCGCATACTCGGCTGTTTCTGAAAGCCAAAGAATGGGATGATGGGAAACGGGATGATAGTTTTTTGCTGCGGGGTAAAGATTTAGTCGCCTCTGAAGAATGGTTAAAGCAGTCAGATAACAAAGAACCAAACCCTACAAATCTGCAATTAGAATATCTTACAGCTAGTCGCGCTCTCCCCTATCGCAAAATCAAGCTCCGTACCGTACTTTTGACTAGCTTGGCGATGACAACAGTTACATTTATTGCTAGGTTCATGGGATTTACCCAACCTTTGGAACTAGCAGCTTATGATCAGATGATGCTGTTGCGCCCTGATGAACCAAAAGACGAAAGATTTTTAATGGTGGATGTTGATCCAGAAAGTCTGGAAAAGATTAATGAAACTGGTAGATATCCGGGTGGTAGAGGTTCAATTCCTGATACAGCTTTAGATGATTTACTTAAAAATTTGTCCCAACATCAACCGAGTGTGATTGCGTTAGATTTTATCCGTGATTTTGCGGCTGAGGGTAGTTTAAAACAACGTTTGCAGCAAACAAAAAACTTTATAGGAGTCTGTAAAAACAGTTATCAAAATAGTTTAGGTGAAAACATTCTTGGTTTTAAACAACCGCCAGAAATCCCGGTAACACAAGTTGGGTTTAGTGACTTGGTTGATGATGATGCTAAAGGTGGCCGTTATGTGCGCCGACAATATTTTATGCAAAAACCAGATCCTAAATATTGTCAGACAAGAGAATCTTTGAGTTTAGTTATTGCTCGGCGTTACCTAGAAGCTAAAGGTCAAGATTTCACCTCTCCTTTCAATTCTGAAAGCCAAGAATATGATCAGTCCATGATATTTGGTAACACAGAGATTCCGCAACTACTGGGAATAGGAGGTGGTTATCAAGATATCAATAATCAGCTTGAAGGTTATCAAACAATGGTCAAATATCGTACCGTTGGGGGTGATCCTAGTAATTTTGCCCCCAGAGTGAATATTTGGCAAGTTTTGAATAATCAGGTGTCTGCGGAACAGATTAAAGATCGAATAATTCTGATTGGCTTTACTGACAGACAAAATAGACAAGCTGATTACTGGAATACACCCTATGGTGATGTTGCTGGTGTCACTTTGCATGGACAAATGATCAGTCAGATCCTCAGCGCCACCTTAGATAATCGCTCGCTGATCTGGTGGTGGCCTCTGGGCTATGAAACCATCTGGATGCTTGGTTGGGCGGTGGTAGGTGGTTTGGTATGTTGGCGATTTAACCACACTCTTTATACAGGTATAGCTGTAATTGGCTGTTCTGGCTCTTTATACATTATATGTGCTGTAATTTTGATTACCCAAAGCGCTTGGATTCCTTTTGTTCCAGCGTTTATAACTTTTTTGTTTACAGGTACAGGTGTATTTTATCTGACCTATAAACTGCGTCACGGTTAAATTCAGATCAGATCACAAATTAAGAGGTAACTAAAAAATGCGCGATCAAAAATTATTAACTCAGAGATCAATTGCTTTTATTTGCATATTAACCGCTGCTGTTTACTGCAATTTTTCTTTGCCTATTTTTGTTCAAGAAGCCCAAGCTCAGAACGTTTTTGAGCGAGTTAATCGGATGTTTTCTGGTTCGAGGAAAGACGGTAATGCTTCTGGACGTTCACGGGGAGGGGCGACGCGATCGCAATGTTCCCAGATAGATACTAAAACCCTCACGGCCTTAGTTCCTGAAGATCATGGTGGTTTGACGACTCAAGAATATCCCAAGTTGTTGTTTTATGTACCCTTTGGTGGTAATTCCCAGTCACCTCCAGCCAAATTGAGATTATTGGATGAGCAGAAAAAATCGGTTTTGAAAGAGCCATTGTTGTTATCTTTACCAAAAGAAAAAGGAATTGTCAGTGTTAATTTACCTACTACCGAACAAGGATTGTCAATAGGTAAGAAATACTATTGGTACTTTAATGTTACCTGTATTAACGAAAAAGGATTGAATACTAATATCAGCATTAACGGATGGATTGAAAGAGTAGAAGCTAGTGCTGAGATTAAGAAAATCAAACAAGAAGGTAATCAACAGGAATACAAACCCTATGTAGATAATAATATTTGGTATGAAACGGTGAGTCAATTAGCGAATAACCGTGAAGTTTATACCCAAGAATGGACTAGCTTATTATCACTTTTTCAACTTGAGGAATTTGCTAAATCTCCTGTTTATGAACTGGAAAGACAAAAGCAGTCAATAGGAGATTAATCAGAATTACTACAGTTAATGGTGAAAGCTAGAATTCAGGATATTAAGGAGTCTGGAGGAGAGTTAATATACTACTTCTTGATATCTTGAAACCAAAGATGATTGATTTTGTCTGAATCAGGATTTACAGGATGATCTGTTGGACTATGATAAGTTATGAATTAGTTTCGCGCACAAAAAATCTTAAAAATCGCTATAATATAAACATTATTCCAAAATTATATCATGCTAACAGTAAACATTGATGATATTCAAAAAAACCTCACCAGCTATCTTCACCAAGTAGCAGCAGGAGAAAGCATAATTATTATCCAATCTGGTAAACCAATAGCAGAAATAAAACCTGTTTCCTCCACATCTCCAAAACTCAGACCTTATGGTTTATGTACAGGAGAATTTACAGTTCCAGATGATTTTGATGCTCCCTTACCGGAGGAAATTTTGAATAGCTTCGAGGGAAAATGAAATTATGATTAGATACCCATATTTTCCTATGGTTTATTAGCGGTGATGCAAAATTACCAATTCATTTACAAAATAGTATTCGTGATTTAAACAATGATGTCTATTTAAGTTGTGTGTCAGTCTGGGAAGCAACCGTAAAATACAGCACTTTCCGGTGTAATGAGGTACACTTTGGGCGGGCAAGATGCCCACCCCACAAAAGTTTCATGATGATAATTTGTACCTCATAATAACGAAATCTGCTGTATCAATTAGGTAAATTACCCTTACCAGCATCACCAGAAATTTATCTTCCTAAACAGCGTCAACAGCATTTTATTAGTAGTCTTAATTTAGACGAAGAAAGTATTAGTCAACTTGTAAATTTACCCTTATTACATCGTGATCCTTTTGATAGGATTTTAATTTGTCAAGCATTGCAACATAACATGACAATTGTAACTTTAGACTCAGCTATTCATGTCTATTCTGTTAATGTTTTATATTAGTGATGTAGCTTGAGAAACAAAATCTAACATCTTTTTGATAATACATTATTTTATCAGAATCAGGATATCCAGGATTACAGGATGATCTGTTGATGAAGTTTTTTAGTAAAATAAATTTGTAAACTGTAAGAGGAAAATTATATTATGTCATCTCCAGCCATTACCACTGTAATTAACATGATGGAATCTTTGTCAGAAGATGTTCAAGAACAAGTTGCAGAACATTTGAAAGAATATTTAGCGGATTTGCAAGATGAAATGAAATGGAATAATTCATTTAAGAAAAGTCAAAATAAATTGATTGCATCTGCTCAACGTGCTAAAAAAGAAATTGCCGAAGGACTGGCAACACCAATGGACTATGATAAGTTATGAAGTCTGCAACCCTTCCTTCTTTTTGGAATGAATATCAGTCTCTTGACAAGCAAGTTAGACAAAGTGCAAGGAAAGCTTACCGCTTATGGAAAGAAAATCCTTTTCATCCGTCTTTGCGTTTCAAATGTATCAATAACCAAGAAAATATTTGGTCTGTGAGGATAACTCGTAATTATCGAGCAATTGGGGTTTTGGATTGGTAGTCATGACGATTATGAAAATTTCTTTTCATAGTCTGAATCAGGATGTCCAGGATTAAAGGATTTACAGGATGTTTTATATATCAATAGTTATTGAACGCAGATAAACGCAGATAGACGCAGATGATAGAAGATAAATTAATGGGTTTTGCACCTTTATCTGACATAAAATAATTCAACCACCACTTTTAGTAATAGGTGGTGTTAAAGGTATTTCCTCAGTTTCATCATTAAAAGCTGCTGCTAACTCAGGACTATTAATAGCTATTGCACTTTCTTTCCATTCATAAATAATAGCATCAATCATATCCCAAGCATCAGGAGAAATATCAGTTAGGCGAAAAGCATCACTCACTTCTTTAATAAAATCTTGCAATTCATCAGCATCAAATACCCTTAACCATCCATAAGGATGTTCATAACCTATTTGTTGTCCTAATAATAACCGAAATGCGACAGATAAAACTTCAAAAACAGCTTTACTTTGTGTTACTCCTTTTACTAAATAAGCCACATCTTCCCGACGCAATAGTGCAAAAGATTGGTCGTTTCTAGTAATAGTAATTGGGTGTTGATATGCTTTATCTAATACTTTTCCCGGTTGACGATTTAATTCTGTAGCTGTAATTAGCTCATCTGAGAAAGCATTGGTAAAAATTGGAATTGACATAATACTCGCGTTTTCCAAAAACGCTGATTTAATCTAAACAATTATATTACGTATTATTTTACGTAATTCTTTTTTAGATGTCAATAGGTAACATTTTCAAGGTCTTGATTCTGACAGTAGATAGTGTTAGCAAATAGCCTGATTATCCCCTAAAATCACCAATCAACTGCTTAAACGTAGACACAGAAACAATAGTAGTATTAACTAAATTCTGTGCTTGGTTGAAATCAGAATCTCCAGTAATTAAAAAATCCGCCCCTGCTGCAACAGCACAAGCTAAAAACTTTTCATCCTTTCTATCTCTAGCAAAATCTACTGTTACCTGAACATCAACTAATGTAGTTACCAAATTTATAACATCTAACCATTCTTTTCTGACTTCATCAGTCAATTTAAACTTCTTCCGACTTAATACATCCTGATACTCTGCTAAAATATCTTCAGAAACAATCCAATCACAATTAGGACTATCTACAACAAATTGAATAACATCTCTTGGTTCTCTCCCCTTGAGAACAGCAGAAACTAAAACATTAGTATCAATAATAACTTTCATTCCCCACGCCGATAAGCTTCAATTTCTGCTGCTATATCCTCATCTGTAATATCTTCTACACCGGGAATAGTCTGAGTTTTATCAAATAAATTCCGCAATTTATTACTAATTGTATCCTGGGGGTTATCTTCAGCTAAAACAATAATCTCTACACGCTGTCCAACCTGAAAAGGTAAGTCAGATAAAACTACCTGCTTGGGGTCTTCAATGGTGATATAAGTCTTGTAAGCATTCATGATTTATTCTGCTATTTATACTATATATATTTTATGATACTTTTTTACTGATGCGCTGGTAAAAATTTGTTGGATAGCTTGACAGGAGAAGTTTAGATTTTGACAATATATGAATTATTTTGTCTGAATCAGGATGTCCAGGATTAGAGGATTTACAGGATGTTTTATGTATCAATCATAATTGAACGCAGATGAACGCAGATAGACGCAGATGATAGAAGATAGATTAATGGATTTCTTAATTTAAAAAAACATATATTTGATTTTAAATATCAATTAGATATGAGAGATGTAAAAATTTGGATTCAGAGAGATTTTACTGAGGAAGGGGTAGCTAGTGAGTTGGTAGATTTGGGAGTACCAAAAACAGATATTGTTTTAGGTTTTAAGCCACCTGATATGAGACAGTTTACTGGTTTTGCATCGGTTTAGATTTTTTATTCAATGTACGGTAAATTCGACTGATAATTTTCGGTTTTTACCAATTCATCTATCATCTTTGTTATTTAGGATACTAATAGATTTGTTATTTAGGATACTAATAGATGAACATTATTTCTGATAGCTCTATGTTTTTGTGCAAAATTGAACTGGTTTCGCTACTGAGTCAAGAACAAACTCCTGCAACTTGGCTGATAGGAGAATATAATTTTGATCCTGGAATATACGAAGGTGACGATATTTTGCTAGTTTGGGATGTAGATAAAGTTCGCCGATTAAAAGTTAAAGTTATAAGTAGGCAAAAAGAAATATATCCTAAAGGAAGTCACACGGGACATCAAGATAAATATGTTTTATTACTAAGAATTATTGCAGAAGCAGAAGACAGAGATGAATTAATTCAAGTTGCTAACTATATGAAACAGACATTTCCAGGAAAATTTGATGAGCATAATCCCTCTTTGATTGTGTAAAATAGTAAGTAAGGTGCGTTAACTAAGTATGACGCACCAATTATTTTTCAGTTAACCAAAAGCATCAAATTTTGTAAGGATGAAAAATTTACTATTATATTAAATTGAGATATTGATAATACTTTCAATTACTAACTTTGACTGAACAGCCGATAGTTGTTTCTTCTTTGGTTATAGTCAGGATTCCAATCTATTTCAATTTCGTCTAATTTGTCATTGCCAATAAAACAAATTTGTTTTGCTTCTTCTGTTAATTCAGAGGAACACCAACAAGACCTACATACATAGTTATGATTTTGAACGTCAATATCATCCTTATACAGAAATACAATAGCAATATCAGCACCCTTATCACCAAAATCCATTTTAAATCGGTCTGATCTATACGATATCATCTGCCTAAGTTCCCAAGTTACGCTTTTAATGATTTCCCGTAACATATCCTCAGAATAATCTGGATTTGTGATAATACTCGTGCTATATCTGTGGGCTAGAGGGTAACTAGAATCTTGGGACGCAAAAATTTGATATTGCAGTTCTTCGCTGTTCATTATTTTTAAGGAGTATTAACGGTTATTTGGTTACTTATCAAAGTATATCAAATATTACTCGATATAGAGTAGCTGGCTATTTTGTATTCTTCCTCAGATAGTCCATAAACCATTTTTAACTAATTCAGGTAAATATTTGAATGCTTGTGTCAGACTATGACTTTTACCTATATAAGATGTAGCATCTACATTGATGATTTTTGGGTGATACTCTTTGATTGGTTTACGTCCACAAGCATTATTTCCAAATTCAGCTAATTTAAATAACTTTTTTAAATCTGGGTCATCGTCGTTATATACATTTATTAAACGTCCTCTAATTTTAGAAGCTACATATCCCCAATCTTTACTACTATCTCTACGAATAGCACCAGCAAGAAAAACGACATCTTGTAAAGAATGTTGATTTTCTGTCCAAGCATCCATGCAATAGTAAATAACACGCGCACCTAGAGAATGAGCAATAAGACAAACATTTTTTTCAGGAACTTGATTATCAATAATTTCAGGTAAATAATCTCTTCCAACTCGTTCAGCACGAGCTTTAGTTTTATGCCAATGACCAATACCTAAACCCATTAGCGAACTTACTTGAAGTCCAGAATCCCACCATAATTGATATACCGAATGTTGCCAACCAACATTACTCATGGCATACATTAAAGTATTGTCTCTAACTTTATCTTCACTTAAATAACCATCTATAAAAATCAAGGCTTTTGAACTTCCTGCGGGACGAGAAATAAGCCGCAGTTCGGGGTGTTCCATTGATACAATCCTTTGAGAAAACTAATCTTAATAATTAGTATTCCCAAAAGTATGATTTTTCTATCAAGTCTGACTGTAATAAATTCACTTTTCTTACTTGACTATCTTTTACGTTCTTTCTTTGCGTCTTTGCGTGACACAAAAAAACCAAAAATCCCTATTATTAATCATTAGGAGGATGCCAATTTAAACTAATCCAAATTGCCCTAGCTTGGACAACATCTTCATTATTTAATCGTAAAGCTAAAACCGTACCTCTACCAATAGCAGTTATCCCAATAATATGAGTACCACCATTTGCCCATTGAAAATGATCTAACCATCTTTGTTGACGCGGATTAAACAAAGACACAGATTCATTAGTTACAGGATCATTAGCAGTTATCTTCGCTCCTTTAAACTCATTACAACGATAACAACAAGCAGCTAAATTTTCGCGTTCATCATTTCCTCCTAATGAACTAGGCAAAATATGATCCATAACTAAAGGCATACCTATTAAACGGCTAGATGTACGACAATACTCACATCTATAGTCCGCCTCATTAATAACTTGTTGACGAAGAGATTTAGAAATAGATGACACCGATATTATACCAATTGCTCAAAATCTGGAATAGCAAAACCTTTCCACTTTAAAAGTGCATAGGAATAAGCTTTTTTCAACATTAAATAATCAGCACTAACTCGCAGCGATTTCAACAATAACTTATCAGATTCACTTAATTGATTATTTTGGTTTTTTTCTAACAGTTGAAAATGTAATTCTTGCTGACTTTCTGGAATTTGACTTTGGGCAATATTTAATAATTCCTCAATCGTTAATTCTTGCATAGCGATTAATTCCCCTTGTAATTCCAGAGGTGCATAATCAACAGCAGGAGGAGCATTAATTTGAGTAGTCATATATTTTTATAGTAATTTTGTTTTGATTATAACTTATATACTCTATCTTCCCTTCTTCTTCCTCTCTTCCTTCGCTTCCTTCGCTTCTTCGTGGTTCAATAACTCTGCGTCCTCTGCGCCTCTGCGTGAGAAAAAACAGGGGCAGGAACACCCACCCCCATTAACATTTAGGTAACACCAAAAACGATCACCAAGCCCAGAACAGCCCCAAAAACAATTAAGGCATAGAACTGAACCCGACCGCTTTCCAGGTATTTCAGACCTTCACCACTAACAAGAGTAAAGAAACCAGTCAAATTAACCGCACCATCAACAACGCGGAAATCAACTTCCATCACTTGTCGAGCAACACGACGCAAACCAAGCACAAAAACCTGATGATAAATATCGTCAAAATACCACTTATTCAACGATAACTCATACAGAGATTTGATTTTAGATGCGATCGCACTGGGGTCAATTTTGCGAGCCAAATACATCAGCGCCGCCAAAGTAATACCCACCACAGAAATAGCCACAGAACTACCTGCCATGATGTAAAACTCATGGGGGTCAAATTCCGCAGCCTTTTCCATTACTTCCGCCAAACTTTCATTAGGAGAGTAGATAAACTGCTCAAAATAATTAGCGTAGGGAGTACCTACCAAACCGATGAAAATAGAAGGAATAGCCAACACCAATAGAGGTAAAGTCATCGTCCAAGGAGACTCATGAGGTGAACTGCTGTGGTGTCCGTGACCATGACTTTCTAACTCACCTTTTTTCATTGCTCCTGGTCCAAAATTAGGCTGTAATTCCAAACCTAACTTAGCAGCAGCAGCATTTTTCAGCATGGTTTTGATTTTTTCATCATTACCCCGGAATTTGCCTTCAAATGTCGAGAAATACATTCTAAACATATAAAAAGCGGTAATACCGGCTGTCACCCAACCGATAAACCATAACAGGGGGTTAGCTGCAAAAGCCGCACCGAGAATTTCATCCTTTGACCAGAAACCAGCAAAGGGAGGAATACCGGAAATTGCTAAACAACCAATAAAGAAAGTAAACCCGGTAGCGGGCATATATTTTCGCAGTCCACCCATTAAGCGCATATCTTGAGCCAATACGGCATCATGGCCAACCACTGCTTCCATACCGTGAATAACTGAACCTGAACCCAAGAACAGCATCGCTTTAAAGTAAGCATGGGTCATGAGGTGGAATAAACCCGCACTGTAAGCGCCTACACCCATTGCCATCACCATGTAACCAAGTTGGGAAATGGTGGAGTAAGCGAGTCCTTTTTTGATGTCGTTTTGGGTAATAGCGATAGTCGCGCCCAAAAATGCTGTAAATGCCCCAGTGAAAGCGATCACGTTCATTGCTGCGGGGACGTGTTCAAATACTGGATACATCCGGGCAATCAGGAATACACCAGCCGCCACCATTGTTGCTGCGTGGATGAGGGCGGAAATAGGTGTAGGACCTTCCATTGCGTCTGGTAGCCAGACATGAAGGGGGAACTGGGCAGACTTAGCAACTGGACCGAGGAAAACTAAAATTGCTAAGACAATAGCCAGGAAATTGCTAATAGAACCGGTTTCTACTAGGTGTCCCAGGCGATCGCCCATCACCATGAAATCAAAGCTGCCTGTTGCCCAAAATAGCCCTAAAATACCCAGCAATAAACCAAAGTCACCGACGCGGTTAGTTACGAAAGCCTTTTGACAAGCCTCTGCTGCGGCTTTGCGATCGTACCAGAAACCGACTAGGAGGTAGGAACACATCCCTACTAATTCCCAGAAGATATAAATTTGTACTAAGTTGGGACTAATTACCAAGCCCAACATTGATGAGCCGAATAAACTGAGATAGGCGTAAAACCGGACATAACCAGGGTCATGCGCCATGTAGCCATCGGTGTAAATCATCACCAAAAAGGCTACAGTTGTGACAACTACCAGCATCATAGCGGTGAGATTGTCAATTGTGTAGCCCATCGTCAGGTGAAAATTACCTGCTGCTGCCCATTCAAAGGTATGAAGATAAGGCTCATGTCCTTGGTATTGACTCCACAGCAAGGCCATAGACAGCCCCATAGCTGCGCCCATGAGGGAGATAATAACTACAGCATTTAGCTGTCGCAGGCGATTTGTTACCTGATTTAACGAAATTAATCCTAGACCTACCAGCATTGCTCCCAAAAGGGGTAATACTGGAATTATCCAGGCATATTGATAGATTACTTCCATCACTCACGCCTACTTTTAGTATTCTTAACAAAGTGAGAACAGCGCTCAAGAAAATTCTTTTCTTTGCTAACTGTACAATGCAAACTTAATACAAATCGCTCATATTGTAATAAATGGCGGATTTGCTGTTTGCTTCCTGCTTTACCCAAGTCCGTCAATGGTTGCTTGTTCACAGGCATAAATTCCGCACTTGTCATACGTACTCTGTTTAGAGATCCCGATTGGAACTGCTAACAATTAATTGTAAGATAACCCCAATAGGACTTACGCAAAAGAGCGAAACTATCAAGTTTTCGCAGGATAGGGGAATAAAAATAAAAATCCTACACCCTACACCCCACACCCAGTCTTCACCGATCAATTCTGTGCGTAAGTCCTACTCAATAGTTGTTAGTTCATGGAATGGATAAGATCAACAAGAGCGTGGTTTTCAACCCATTTTTTTGGTATAATCAATCAGCTTTGCTTGATTTGTTGGATATAGCTTAATCATAAACATAAATAACCGGACAGAAATTTTTTGATTATTTTGATCACAGAAATGCCTGAAACCTATATAGAAACTTAATTAAAGTGAATAATACTGTAGATATCATAGGTAGTACCTAAGTTTTCCGAACAGGAAAATCCACAGGTTACTGTCTATACAAAGGTGAGTTTATCTTGCTTAGAAGATGACGCATTGATCCAGGTTCGTTGGATGGGGATGTAGTGCATTTACACTTAGAATATCGGTTAGTACAGAGATGATTAAGCAGGTTTTGATTCCAATGATTTTTACATAACGAATTGAGTCGCATGAGTGTTTGTTTAAGTAATGATCCGAAGCGATCGCCCATTTTTATGAAGTGGGAGAAGGTATAAAAAGTGGAATGCAAAAATACGTAAGTTAAGACATTGCAGAGATGATTCCCCATTTAGAGAAACACGCCCAAATTTTAGCAGAAAGAGCAGAGAAAAAGTTAACAGAAAGGGGTAAAAAGGAAGATGTACAGGATGTTATTTAGAGATTGTAGTTTTTATTGATGATTGATTTTGTCTGAATCAGGATGTCCAGGATTATAGGATGTACAGGATGTTGTTTAGAGATTGTGGTTTTTATTGATGATTGATTTTGTCTGAATCAGGATGTCCAGGATTATAGGATTAACAGGATTGTTTTCGATAATTTTCTCATGGATATCCTATCCATAGATTCTAAATTCTAAATTCTAAATTCTAAATTCTAAATTCTAAATTCTAAATTCTCTAATAAAATACCCCACTCCAAAAAAAATAGAGTGAGGTGTTGATTTTGTTAAGGATAGTTTTATATTTGCAGACAGGGTTTGTGATCAGTTATTAATGTCTTTAATACCTCCAATTATGCAGAACGGTATTCTAAATCGGCGGTTTTTGTCAAATTGTAGGCATGATCGTGAGTCATATAGGTGAGTTTAATTTCTTCCAGTGCCAGGCGCAAATCATCTCGACTGCGAAAACATTCAAGGCGTTGTTTGATTGTACCTTTATCAATCAGTAGTAAAGTAGGTAGTGATTTAAGCCGATAAGTATTAGATAGTTTGAAGTTTTGGTCGGCGTTAATTGCCACCAGTTTAATTTCATTGTCACATTGGTTTTGAAATTGTAACAGTAAAGGGTGAATGATGCGACATAAGCCACACCAGGGAGCTTCAAAATTAACTAAAACGGGAACTGGAGATTCTAAAACTTCTTGAGTAAAATTCCGCTCACTGACCGACAACACCATGACGCCTCTTGAGTTATAGGGTTTTTATATCAAAGTAACTAGCAGTGATAGGGCTGAACAAGCCAGTCCTTAATGTTTTGACTGACAAAAAAGCCAGCGCTACATTTTTCACGGTGGCTTGTGGAGATGCTTAAATCCTGAATTTTCCTCTCCAGGAAAGTAGTTTGACTAGCAAATGCCAATACTTTATATCAGCCTGGTAGAGGAAACTAAATTACCCTCACTGATAGCTATTTGAATTTATCCTACATTGATTTGGTGGTATTTGATCAGCCTTCAGTTTAATTAAATTAGTATTTTTTGTTGATTGTGGGGATCATTGTAATCTACCATGATACCCTACTGGTAGCGACGATTAACAGGGGGTGTGACCACCACAGCAGACCAACAAAAATGGCAACTCCCAAGTATGCAGGACGTAAAAATTCCTGCCATTGCAGAGACTGACGACCATCAAAAACAGCTTGAAAGGGAAGAATAGAGGTTCTTTGTTTTACTGCGGTAAAGGCTTGTCCATAACGGTTTTGTAATCGGCGATCGCCATGCCAAACACCAAACAAATGATGTAAAACCAAGCCAATGGAAGTAACAAGAGTAAAGCTAGTACCTAACCATAAAGTATGGGCAATACACCAAATAATTTGACCTACCATTTGTGGATGGCGGGTAATGCGAATAATACCAGTTTCGTAAAGATGAACTTGGGGCTGTTGAATAGCCGCAATTTCTAGTAGATTGAAGGTAGCAGGATATAAAAATAAAAAGGAAATTGCTGATAACCCCCAAACTAATGCTTTAACTCCCGGTACACCTTGCACTTGCCACAGTTGCCAACCGTCATAACGATGATTAAAAAAGTAAGTAATTAAAATCACCGCTAAGGGTAAGCTAATTAATGCAAATAAAATACGGTATAGCCTAGCTCCAATGTATTTTTCAGCCAAAGGACGCAAAGCCGCACCGCCACTGTGGGCGATCGCAAAAACTAACTGCAACCCCAAAATAACAAAATGACTCGTAGTCAACCCAGAATTAGACATCATACAAACAACTCAATTCAAACATAAAAATGAAAGTGAATCATCGGCCAAACGAGAAACCTGTGGTCATGGGTGAGGGGTAATTGGTAGTTAGTAATTTAACAATTTCCTCTTAGCAATCACCTGTCACCTTTTCGCCAGCTGACAACTTACGTTAATATTGGTAAGCATCTTGACTTATAGCAAACTATTACGTAAGCAAATTTTGGTCAAGAGACAGCAAATTGCAGATCAATGAAGTACGGAATCAGAATTGAAACCTATACAAACCGCCAGTTTTACTTCTGACTCCTGTACGGGCGAACGGCCGTTCGCCCCTCCTGAATGATGCTGTATTCTATTTGTCTTGTTCTGAACAAGCCTCTAATTGTTAACCATGCCATAAATCATGCCTAGCCACAAAGCTATTTACCCTGATTTATTGCCAAAGCCACTCTTTTCCAAGTATGTGGGTTGAGCCTTATGTCTGACCTTCCTTTCACTTTAGATCAGTTACGCATTCTCAAAGCGATCGCCGCTGAAGGTAGCTTCAAACGCGCCGCTGACAGTCTTTACGTCTCGCAACCAGCTGTAAGTTTACAGGTGCAAAATCTGGAACGTCAGTTGGATGTACCCCTCTTTGATAGGGGAGGAAGACGCGCTCAATTAACCGAAGCCGGGCATCTACTCCTGACCTACGGTGAAAAAATCCTGAGTTTGTGCCAAGAAACCTGTCGCGCTATCGAAGATTTACAAAATCTCCAAGGTGGGACTTTGATAGTTGGTGCTTCTCAAACTACGGGTACTTATCTTCTCCCCCGTATGATCGGCCTATTTAGACAAAAATATCCCGATGTGGCGGTACAACTACACGTCCACTCCACCCGTCGCACAGCTTGGAGTGTGGCTAATGGACAGGTAGATTTAGCCATTATTGGTGGTGAAATACCCTCAGAACTGACGGAATCTTTGCAGATTATCCCCTATGCGGAAGATGAGTTAGCTCTAATTTTACCTACGTCTCACCCTTTTGCTAAATTAGACACCATTCAAAAAGAAGACCTATATAAATTACAATTCATCGGTCTTGACTCCCAATCAACTATCCGTAAAGTTATTGATCAAGTCTTGGCTCGTTGTGAAATTGATACCAGACGCTTTAGATTTGAAATGGAGTTAAATTCCATTGAAGCCATTAAAAATGCGGTGCAATCTGGTTTAGGAGCGGCTTTTGTTTCCACTTCGGCGATCGCCAAGGAATTACAAATGGGGGTGTTACACTGTACACCCATTGAAGGTGTAGTGGTCAAAAGAACTCTCTGGTTGATTGTTAATCCCAATCGCTATAGATCCAAAGCAGCCGAGGCCTTTAGTGAAGAAATTTTATCTCAGTTTGCCACCACTGAATGGAATGAGGACACGTTAAAATTATCACATAAGAATCTGATGGTATCTAATATAGATTTAGATCCCGTGATTTCTAATTCTTCTGAACTAGATTAACAGTTCTGTCAGTAGTCAATAGTCAAAATTCAATAGCTAACGACTAATGACTAATGACTAATGACTAATTACTACTATGGAAGTTTACTGCACCCGTCCTCACTGTCAACGTCCCCAAAATTACTTTAGTGATTTGGACGATAGCACGACTCTAAAAACAGTTACTCAAAAATACTGTACTAGCTGTGGAATGCCGCTGATTTTGCGTAACCGATACTTGCCAATTAAACTTTTGGGTAAAGGTGGTTTCGGTGCTGCTTTTTTAGCCATTGATCGAGATACGCCTAAAATGCGTCAATGTGTGGTGAAACAATTCCAACCTATTGGAAATTTGACAACGGAAGCATTAGCAAAAGCTAGGGTTTTATTTATCCAGGAAGCTGGTGTTTTGGAAGAATTAGGTCATGAACATCAGCAAATACCTGATTTATTTGCTTTCTTCCCCATTACTGTCCCCAGTTTACAACCAGGGCAACAAGATGAGTTTTTTTACCTGGTGCAAGAATTTATTGATGGTCAAACTTTAGAAACAGAATTACTACAAGAAGGCAAATTTTCAGAAATTGGTGTTACACAAATACTGACGGAAATTCTCCCTGTTCTCCAATTTATCCACGACAAAGGGATTATCCATCGAGATATTAAACCCTCTAACATCATGCGTCGTCGAGATGGTAAACTCTTTCTCCTAGATTTTGGAGCAGTTAAACAAATTACTAATACACCTGGTATTTCTACTGGTTCTACAGGAATTTACTCTCTGGGTTTTGCACCACCAGAACAAATGTCAGGGGGTCAAGTATTTCCATCTACAGATTTATATGCTTTAGCTGTGACTTTGATTACTTTACTTACAGGTGAAGAAGCGGCTACTTTATTTGATACCTATACCAATGAATGGAAATGGCAACACAAAGCCAAGGTGAGTCAGCGATTAGCTGATATTCTAGATAAAATGTTACTTCCTGCGGCGAGTCAACGTTTTCAGTCCGCAGTAGAGGTTTTAGAAGTTCTTTCTCCACCACCTCCAACAAAATTACAACCTGCTACCCCACCACCACCCCAACCAATACAGTCTCCTGCACCTGTTCCCCAACCACCAGCACAAACACCAGTACCTGTAAAACCAGCTTTTTCTACCTGGGAAATACTAGCTGGGGCGGCTTTTAGTGGTTTTGAAGGCACTTTAATAGCAATTGCACTTTTCAGCGTTGTTAAAAACCCAATTGTTACTCTAGCTGTTGCCATTGTCATTTTAACCGGGTTAATTTTCGCCCAAACTAGACGCTGGTTAGAAAGATTTGATTTCTTAATTCTGCCTGGAATTAGTCTAGCAATTCTATTTTTTGTGCCTTTTTTAAGAAGTGGTTTATTACTTCAACAAGTGGTAATTTTAGCTTTCGCTTCTGCTTTGGTTGCTGTAGCCGCAGCAAGTTTATTTAGATTAATTTATAAGTTAATTTACTTATTTTTCTAATTTCAAATATGACACCGATTCAACACGTAGGAAAAAAAACTGTTCATGGCTATTGCTTCTGGATGGAATATGCTGTTGTCAGCGGTAACAAGAAAAACAACAATATCTCAAATAAAAACCATCATGGAAAAACCAGCTAAACCAGAATATCCCATTCATAAGCTATTAGAAGATCGTTGGAGTCCTCTAGCATTTTCTAGCAAACCCATCACACCAGAAACTATATCCAGTTTATTAGAAGTTGCCCGTTGGACTGCATCTTGTTACAATGAGCAACCTTGGCGGTTTATCATTGCTACTCAGGAAAACACCGCCGAATTTAATAAATTACTCAGTTGTATTGTAGAAGCAAATCAGGTGTGGGCTAAAAATGCGCCAGTGCTGATGATATCGGTAGCTAAACTCAATTTTGATCAAAACGGCAAACCTAATCGTCATGCTGCTTATGATCTGGGTGCAGCGGTTTGTAGTTTGACAACTCAAGCTACATCCTTGGGGTTATTTGTACATCAAATGGGTGGTTTTGATGTTGCTAAAACCAAAGAACTATACAATATCCCAGAAGATTACGAACCAATGACGGCGATCGCCATAGGTTATGCAGGTGATCCCCAAAGTTTACCACCACAATATCAACAACGGGAATTTGCAGAACGTCAACGTCATCCTCAAGATACTTTTAGATTTACCAACATTTGGGGGAATAGGTGACAGGTGACAGGTGACAGTTTTAGAAACCCATTTTTTTGGTAAGTTTGAATTTTCACGTAAAGTGCAAGGTTTTTGAGTTCTTACCCCCCTAAATCTTGCATTTTTTAAAATTAAAAGAGTCTAAAACAGTTTACTTGTAAAGTTTTCATATTTATATGCCTGACGGGACGCTACAAGGACAGCAAACCATAGTGAATAAAAAGTTAAGAAAAATTTAAGTAGAAGTTAATAGAGTATTAACATAATTCCCAAATTATTAATCTCAGAATTAAATAACAAAAAAATAGAATAAAACTGAATATATTAACAGCTAATAACAGATAAACATATAAACGATATTGGCAATTAAATATGATGTCACAAAAAAAAGAAGCTACAGTTCTGGTTCTATCTCTATTAACAACAACATTACTACTGGGTGCGGGGTTCTTTTGGTTTACCAAAGATGCAAAAGTAGATATCAACAACCTCAGCACATCTAATTCTAATAATCCTAATAATTCTAATTCTATTCAGGGAAATCAACCCCAGAACACACCCAAAACAGCTAACAGTACAAACTTTACCAGTGTAGCCGATATCCCGACGGGATTATTTAATTATGGGGGTAGTACATCTTGGGCCCCTATTCGCTTATCTGTTGATTCAGTCATACAAACAGCTAGGCCAGAATACAGACTCAGATATGTGCAACCTACTAACGCTACTCCTGGTTCTGGGACTGGGATAGATGCTTTAATTGAGGGTAAGCTAACCTTTGCCCAGTCTTCTCGCCCAGTGACTGACGCAGAATTAAAACGCGCTCAACAGCGTGGGTTTCAACTTAATCAAATTCCTATAGCCATTGATGGGTTAGCTGTGGCTGTCAATCCTAACTTGAATGTTCCTGGATTGACAATAAGCCAGCTAAAGTCCATTTACACAGGCAATATCAAAAATTGGAATGAAGTCGGTGGACCAAATTTACCCATTCAGGCATTTACACGTCGTGTTAGTGATGGTGGCACTGTTGAGCTTTTTGTCCAAGACATTATGGGTGGTCAAGGTTTCGGTTCTCAAGTAGAGTTTGTATCTACGACCACCCAAGCTTTAAGGAAGCTGGCTGATAGTCCTGGTGGCATTTATTACGCTTCTGCTCCAGAGGTTGTTCCTCAATGTTCTGTTAAACCGTTGCCTATTGGTAGGACACCAGGAGAATTTGTTCCTCCCTATCAAGAACCTTTAATTCTTCCTAATCAATGTCCTAGTCAGCGCAACCAACTAAACATTCAGGCTTTCCAATCAGGAAAGTACCCGATTACCCGCAATCTGTTTGTGATTGTCAAACAGAATGGTCAAACTGAGGAAAAAGCTGGTACTGCTTATGCTAACTTGTTGCTAACAGAGCAGGGGCAGGAACTCATTGCCCAAGCTGGGTTTGTTAAAATCCGCTGACACCTGCTGGTCATATTTCCCAGAATCCATGTAACTAGCACATTTCACATTGATTTTGTGAGTGTGCTTTTTAACTAGCTCTGTTAATTGACTCTGCTGGTAAGCAAATCAAGTTATCACCTTGGGTAAGAATTAAGCCACGTTGACGTAATTTACCCATTAAGCGTGTAACTGTAACGCGAGTAGAACCAATAGCACTACCTATTTGGGCATGGGTGAGGGGGAAGGGTAAACAGTATCCACGAATTACATCGGGGTCTGTTTCGCTCATTGCAGGTTCTCCATATTCCTCTATCAATAAGGTGAGGAATCCGAGTAGTCTGTCAATGGTGCGGCGCTGTCCCAAGGCACTCAACCATAATAGTTTGCGTTGGTGTTGGTATCTAAAAGCGTCCATTACTTCCCGGCGGAAGTGAGGCCAGTTGTCCAAATCATGCCAGTACATCCATAACACTGCGGTTTGGTCAACGTGGGCGTAGGATTGGAGTGTAAAGGGAGACTGGGCAACAATTTCAAATGGTTGTCCTGCTCCGACAAAACCCAAAAATGCTTCTTCTGGGGTTCTGTTGATACGTCGAGATGTTAACTGACTGGCTGTAGCGCTGACTTGGGCTGTACCTACCATGCGGATTGCACCCCGTTGTACTAGATATAGTAATCCAGGTCTAGCAGGAATACGTTCATCTTTGCTGAAGGTGCGGCAGCGGTAGTGTTCTTGCGCCCAGTCAAGAATGCGTTGCCAAGTTAGAAAAGGCCGTGATGCTTCGGAAAAAGAGGATTGAGATTGCATAGGTAACAAAGAGCGTTCGGCTGAAGACAAAGACTAAATAATATGCTGCAAGGAGTGTCTTTGTGTTAACAGGGTTGGTTTGATGCTGTGTAGCATCTGCCATTTAAAGTGTAGACAGTAGATGTTACTCCCTACTCTTTTGTTATACTTCTTACTGTACAATGAGGGTAGTAAAGTTTACTAATCATTCATTGATTATTCATGAAATTTTATCCTACTCTCATTTTTCTTTACTTAGACTAAACTTCTACCTAAAGGTGGATAGAACAGGATAAAATCTTGATAACCATTAAACTTTCCTCAATCACTACGTGCATCATTGGCTACTGTTTCAGAAGTATACCTCGATTAAACATCTAGTATATATCCAATTAAGGAATTTCCTAAGTGTTTATACTAAGGATGAAGCAATTTTATTGATAAAAAATGGTCGAGTGCCTCTATACCAAGATACAGATGTGAGAAAAATTTTATATATTTCTAGTGTAGCTTTGCAACTTTCTGGCGGTGATAGTTCAAAATCTACAAGTTTGGTTAGAGACATTGCCTCTGGTTTATCAGCAGATTTTAGCGAACTGTTTAGCGTTAAAGTAGTTGCTCCGGCTTGGATTCATATAGAACTCACTGATCCTACTTTAGCAGCTTGGTTAAATTTTCTGATCGATAAAAATGGTTATTTTCAGGAGTTTAGCTCAAGAAATCAGGTTACTAACATAAATATTACAGAATTTGAGCCGCAAGAATCCGGGTTAAAAAACATTAATTCATATTTTCAGATTCAGTACGCCCATGCTCGCTGTTGTTCGCTGTTGAGATTAGCTGGTAGAGAAGGTTTGATGAAAATTGTACAAGAGGGTACAAATAACTTGAGGATATTATCTCACGAAACTATACCTTGGCTTAATTGTGATCAAAAATTGCGTTTTTATCAGCCAGAGGAATTGTGTTTACTTGGGTTGTTGGTGAAAACGGTAGATAATTTGGTGTTTCCTGATGCTCACGGGATGGTTAACTGGAAGACAGAAGCTTTAAAACTGAGTGCAGCGTGGGAAAGTTTTTGGTGTAGTTGTCGAATTTGGGGAGATGTGAAAAATAATTCTTTGGAGTTAGCTCAAGCTAGATTAGGGTTACTGATGGTTACTCAGTTGGTTTTAAAGTCTGTGTTAGAGAACAGGTTAGGAGTTTTAGCACCTATGGAGTTGTGAACAGTTATCAGTTATCAGTTATCAGTTATCAGTTATCAGTTATCAGTTATCAGTTATCAGTTATCAGTTATCAGTTATCAGTTATCAGTTATCAGTTAT
>RDXV01000108.1 GCA_004292695.1 Nostocales cyanobacterium
GGAGAGGGAACAGGGAACAGGGAACAGGGAACAGGTAAGGAATACAGACATTTTTGTTTTCACTCGATATGTTAAATTAATTTTGCTTGGGTACTTATCGCACAAACCAACAAACTAATAAACTCTGTTACGCTGTGGTAACAACTTAATTAAGGTTTTACACTTGCGAAAGTGGATTTCTTTATAAAAAAGCCAGCAGTCGGATTTGAACCGACGACCTTCCGATTACAAGTCGGATGCACTACCACTGTGCTATGCTGGCATGGCGTTTGTGTTTAAAACACTCAACGATATTTAATCATATCACAATTTAAAGATTTGTCCAGTGTTTTGCGAAAAAATTTTCTAGTAACTGAGATAGCGTTTACAAATATTACTTTTGGTTTATATCTGCCTAAAAGTAAGTCCGTAGATTATGGTAACAATCTTTGATAGAGTTTTAATTTTATATTCCTGTTAACGCAGCTGAGTAAACACACAAAATAACATCTCCATAATATACAAATCATCAGCATGACAGCATTAATCGGACGAGATTTATTAGGTTTAGCGGATCTCAGTTCTACAGAACTGCAAGAACTTTTAGAAATGGCTACTCAACTCAAATCACAAAAGTTGCAGTTACATTGTAATAAGGTTCTGGGTTTATTATTCTCTAAGGCTTCTACTCGCACTAGGGTGAGTTTTACAGTAGCCATGTATCAGTTAGGTGGACAGGTAATTGATCTACTCCCTAATGTGACACAAGTTAGTCGTGGTGAACCTATCCAGGATACTGCTAGAGTTTTGGATCGTTATTTAGATGTTTTAGCTATTCGTACTTTCGCCCAGCAAGAGTTAGAAACCTTTGCCCATTATGCCAAAATTCCTGTGATTAATGCTCTCACAGATTTAGAACACCCTTGTCAGATTTTGGCTGATTTATTAACAATTCAAGAGTATTTCGGCACTTTATCGGGTTTGACTTTAACCTATGTGGGAGATGGTAATAATGTCGCTAATTCCCTGATGTTAGGTTGTGCTTTAGCAGGAATGAATGTCAAAATTGCTTTCCCTTCCGGTTATGCACCAGATGCGGAAATTGTGGAAAAAGCTAGAAGTATTGCAGCAGGTAAAACTGAAGTTATTCTCACCCATGATGCAGAAACTGCCGCTAAGGATGCACAGGTTCTTTATACTGATGTTTGGGCAAGTATGGGACAGGAAACCGACGCTGATAACCGTTTACCGATTTTCCAACCCTATCAAATTAATCAACAATTACTCAGTCTTGCAGATGCAGATGCGATAGTTTTACACTGTCTACCTGCCCACCGAGGAGAAGAAATTACTGATGAAGTTATTGAAGGTTCTCAGTCGAAGGTGTGGGATCAGGCCGAAAATCGTCTACACGCCCAAAAAGCTCTACTTGCTAGTATTTTAGGGGCAAAGTAATAAGATGGGGTGATGGGGTGATGGGGTGATGGGGTGATGGGGTGATGGGGAGAAAAGATTTTTACCAAGTTAATTCCCCATTCTAAATTCTAAATTCTAAATTCTCAATTCCCCATGCCCCATTCTAGAAAAATTTGACAATTATAAGTTTATTTACTTAAAATATTCTGTTAATGGCGAGGAAATACCGCCAAAGGTCTTGTTTAATTGTTGGGAAATATTAACTTTAATCTTGTGCAGAATAGATTTTTGTAGTACAAATGCTCTAGGGAGATTTGTAATTTATTCCCTCAAAAATTATGGAAAGACTAACAGAAGTTCAACAAGAATTATACGAGTGGTTGGTTGAATATATCAGAATCAATCAACATTCTCCTTCTATTCGCCAGATGATGCAAGCGATGAATTTGAGGTCTCCAGCACCTATTCAAAGTCGTTTGGAACATTTACGCAATAAGGGATATATTGAGTGGGATGAGGGTAAAGCTAGAACGATTCGCATTTTACGACCTACTAAGTATGGTGTACCAATTTTAGGAACTATTGCTGCGGGTGGTTTAATTGAACCTTTTAGCGATGCTGTGGAACATTTAGATTTAGCTAATTTATCGTTACCTCCCCAAACCTATGCTTTACGGGTAACTGGGGATAGTATGATTGAAGATTTAATTGCTGATGGTGATGTGGTATTTTTGCGTCCAGTTCTCGAACCCAAGCAGTTAAAAAATGGTACGATTGTTGCCGCTAGGGTAGAAGGACACGGTACAACTTTAAAACGTTTCTATCTTCAGGAAGATACTGTTACTCTCAAACCTGCTAACCCTAATTATCAACCTATTCAAGTACCCGCATTGCAAGTACAGGTACAGGGTTCTTTGGTTGGTGTATGGCGGAATTATAATTAGGGGCATGGGGAATTTAGAATTTAGAATTTAGAATGAAGAATGAAAAATGGGGAATTAATTGGTAAAAATCTTTTCACCCCATCTCCCCATCTCCCCATCTCCCCATTACCAGCATAAATAATGTACATTACGCGATCGCCAGTAAAGCAACCAAAGCAAGTAAAACCACCTGTTTTTTCTCTCAAGTTACCTTTTGTGGGAGAAAAAAAGGGTGTTTATCAAGTTCAGTCATCTTTACCAGGATGTCCGAAAATGCCGTTATCTCTGCATTTACGAGGATATCAAAATCAAGCTGTTAATAGTTGGTTTGCTAATCATGGTAGGGGTACTTTAAAAATGGCTACTGGTAGTGGTAAGACTATTACTGCTTTGGCGATCGCCTGTGAATTGTACAAACAGATAGGTTTACAGGTCTTGTTGGTGGTGTGTCCTTACCGTCATCTCGTCAGTCAATGGGCAAGGGAATGTGAGAAATTTAACTTACAACCTATCTTAGCTTTCGAGAATTTACGTACTTGGCAAAGTCAACTATCAACGCAATTATATAATCTGCGTTCCGGTTCACAAAATTTTGTCACGGTGATCACCACTAACTCGACTTTAATTAGTGAGGGTTTACAATCACAACTCAAATATTTACCACCTAAAACTTTAATTATCGGTGATGAAGCACATAATTTAGGTTCACCCAAGTTAGAAGAAAGTTTACCTCGTAATGTCGGTTTACGTCTAGCTTTGTCCGCAACTCCAGAAAGATATTTTGATGATGATGGTACACAGTGTTTATTAAGTTACTTTGGTGATGTGCTGCAACCGGAGTTTAATTTAAAAGATGCTATTAATCAAGGTGCTTTAGTACATTATTTATATTATCCGATTTTAGTTGAATTAACGGAAATTGAAAGTATAAATTATTTGAAAATAACTAAACGCATTGGGCGATCGCTTCAGTATCGGGAACGAGAAGATGGGGATATTGGCGATTTAGAAGATGATGAAGATATTAAATCTTTATTGATTAAGCGAGCTAGGTTAATTGGTACAGCAGAAAATAAACTAACAGCCTTAAAAGGATTGATGCAAACTCGTAAAGATACCAGTCATACCTTATTTTATTGTAGTGATGGTTCACAAGAAAGTGGTCATCGTTCATCTTTGCGTCAACTCAAGGAAGTAGCGAGAATATTAGGAGTAGAATTAGGTTACAAAGTCAGCACCTACACAGCACATACACCCTTAGTAGAAAGGGAAATTTTAAGAGAACAGTTTGAAAAAGGAGAATTGCAAGGTTTAGTAGCTATTCGTTGTTTAGATGAAGGTGTAGATATTCCCGCTATTCAAACTGCGGTAATTTTATCCAGTTCTGGCAATCCCCGTCAATTTATCCAGCGTCGCGGTAGGGTATTACGTCCCCATCCCGGCAAGGAAAGAGCGACAATTTTTGATATGATCGTTTTACCGCCGACTTTGGATAGAGAAGCGATTGAAGTAGAGCGAAATTTGTTGAAACGAGAGTTAAAAAGATTTGTTGAATTTGCAGACTTAGCAGATAACGCCGGAGAAGCAAGAATGCAGCTATTAAATTTACAAAAGCATTACGGGTTATTAGATATATAGAGAATGTAGAATTTAGAATTTAGAATTTAGAATTGGGTTATTTATTTTTCACCCAGTCACCAGTCACCAAACATAGATTTATTGCTTATTTTTTTGAAATTGGCGTGGACAAGAGTGATGGAAAAAGGATTGACTGGGCGCGTCGGGCGCGGTAGTATTTTAATATAATTGAGTGTAAGCAAAATTTTTAAAAAAGTCAATATCCCATTATTAAAGAGTATGTCAACAATAATAGCACCGGGGTTTAAAAAAAGCAACCCCTACCAGCCGCAAAATCATCAAAAATTCTGAAAATTTCATAAAAATTTACATTATTTGCAAATGAGTAAAATACGATTGAACCGCAAAGGACACAAAGGACACAAAGGGAAGAGATTTTAAGAGTTTTTTAGTGTTGTTGCGGTTATTTTTTCTTGCATTGGGATACACTCCCTTTGAACTTAACAAAAATGGCTACAAAGACTTGTAAAATAGATAAAAAGTCTATTGAAAAAGGTCATGTCTCAAGAATTAAACATAGAAGATGTACAAGCGCCAATAACCACTGCACCACCGGAAGTAAAACAGATAATTGAGAGAGTATGTAGATTAGAAAAATCGAGACTTGCACGGAAAAGTAAAGGTGCAATTAATGATGATATTTTAGGAATAATTAAAGAAGCGGTGCAACCATGAAATTAACTTCTATAAAACTGTGTAATTTTCGCTCTTTTTATGGACAAACACCAGAAATTACCATTGCAAGTGGAGATATTAAAAATACAACAATTATTCATGGTAATAACGGTGCAGGAAAAACCAGCTTATTAAATGCTTTTACCTGGGTATTATATGAAAAATTTACAGCAGCGTTTGCAGTTATAGAACAATTAGTCAATAAACGAGCAATTGCTGAAGCGGAAGACGAAAAACCTGTAGAATGTTGGGTAGAAGTTGGTTGGGAACATGAAGGAACACGTTACCGAGCAAAACGTACCTGTAGAGTTTATAAAAATTCTCCTAGTAATGAAGCTACAAAGACTATTCTGACAATTCAAACAGTGGGAGATGATGGTAAATGGTATTTTCCCATTGAAGCAGCGGAGGAAATTATCAATAATATTTTACCAGGTAGTTTACATCAATACTTCTTTTTTGATGGGGAGAGAATAGAAGAAATAGTGCGTTCTGATAAAAAAGCGGAAATTGCCGAAGCAACAGAAACATTTTTAGGAGTAAAAGTTATTGATTCAGCAATTCGACATTTAAAGGAAGCAAAGAAAACCCTAGATGGTGAATTAGCAACTATTGGAGATGCAGAAACTAAAAAGTTATTAAATCAGCAAAATCAATTAGAAACAAAAGTAGAAATAATTGATAAAAGACAGGAAGAAATTAAAGTAGAAATAGAACATCAACAGCAATTTAAAAAAGACATTAGTAGTAGATTAATAGAATTAAACACCGTCAGGGAATTACAAGAAAGAAGGGAAACTTTAGAAACTCAAAAACGAACATTTCAGGAAGAATTGAAGAAAACCAGAAATGCACTAAAAAAACTGATTTCTAAACAAGCATATACAGTATTATTAAAAGAGACTAATCACCAATTCCGGGAAATTGTTAGTAATTTAAAACAGAAAGGAGAATTAAAATCAGGAATATCCAAAGAATTTATTAACGACTTGATTGAATCTGGACGTTGTATTTGTGGTGCAGAATTAAAAGCAGGAGGAAGCGGACATTTTCATATTAAAAACTTACTTAAAAAAACAGGTTCTTCCTCAGTGGAAGAAATAGCGATTAGAATGGGAGCGCAAATTGATAATATAGATCAACAAGCTGATCTATTTTGGGAAAATTCGGATCGAGAACAAACTAGAATTAGTCAATTAAGAGAGTCTATTGCAGAAATTGAAGTTGAGTTAACTAAAATTCAAGAAACATTAAGAAAAGATCCCAATGAAGATATTAGTGGTTTACAAAAACGGTTAGATGGAATAGAGAGTAAAATTGATGAATTAAATAGAGAACAGGGAGCAAACCAACAAGAAATTTCTCATATTAAATCAGAAATTGATGTTTTAAGTAAACAAATTGCTAAACAAAAGCAGAATGAAGAAAAGCAAGTTTTAGCACAGCGTAGAATTGTTGCGACACAGGATGCAATTGAAAGATTAACGGAAGTGAAAAACCGACAGGAGAAACAATTTAGAACACAGTTAGAAAAACGAGTGCAGGAAATATTTTCAGAAATTTCTGTCACTCCTTATATTCCTAAAATCACAGAAAAATACGAGTTAACCTTAGTTGAGAATACCACAGGAATAGAAGCACCGGTAGCAGCATCAACGGGAGAAAATCAAATTCTCAGTTTATCTTTTATTGCGAGTATCATTGATAAAGTCAGGGAATGGAGTGAGAAGAAAAAAATTATGTTAGTTCCTGATAGTAGCACTTTTCCGATTGTGATGGATTCACCTTTTGGAAGTTTAGATGCTAATTCTCGTCGTCATATTGCACAAACTATTCCTAAGTTAGCAAATCAGTTAGTGGTTTTGGTGACTAAGACTCAATGGAGGGTGGAAGTAGAGGAGGAAATTGTTGAGAGAATTGGGAAGGAATATGTGTTAGTTTATTATTCTTCTAAACCTAATTGTGAACAGGATTTTATTGAGTTGGGTGGGGAAAGATATCCTTTGGTGAGACAAAGTGTAAATGGTTTTGAATATACGGAAATTGTGGAAGTGGAAAGATAAAAATGGAAATTTCATTACAATTTATCTGCGTTTATCTGCGTTTATCTGCGTTCAATTTTTTATTTTTTTATTTTTTTGAAGATGTAAGGAACGCAGTAAGATACAAGATGATGGAGAAGTAAATCGTTGGTTGTTAAAAATATTTCAAGAATCAGAAAAATCATAATCTGATTATTTAATGACTGTTGAAATGTAAAATTATTATCAGGTGTGAAAATGGCTATTAATAAATTCAAAAAATTATCTTTTATTATCTGTTTAACTTTTTTACCTTCCCCTGTTTTTGCTTTTAATGATACTCCAAATTACTGGGGAAATGCTTGTATTCAAGTGTTAAAAGAACGGAAATTATTAACTGGTTATCCTGATGGTAGTTTTCGTCCTGATGGTACTGTTACCCGTGCTGAAGCTGCGGTTTTAATGTTAAATGCTTTTCCTGATGCTGCTATTAAAAGAAATCGGATTAATTTTAGGGATGTTCCTAGTAGTTTTTGGGGTTATAATGCGATTAATTTAGCTTATCAAAAAGGGTTTTTCTCTGGATATCCAGGGAATATTTTTCAACCTAATCAAAAAATTCCCAGAGCGCAAATTATTGGTGTAATATCTGGGGGTAAAAATTATAGTTCTGTTAGTAACCCAGGGGAGGTTTTAAAACGTTATTTTGATGATTTTTCCCAAGTTCCTAATTATGCACAAAATTCTATTGCTGCGGGAACTCTTAATAGTATTGTTGTTAATTATCCTGATGTGAAAAAATTACGACCTTTACAACCTGTAACCAGGGGAGAAGTTGCAGCTTTAATGTGTCGAGCTTTAAATATTTATGCTGTTCCTCCTGAATATATCGCAGGGGTGGAAGTTAAACCCCAGGAGGTTCGCTCTTTACCAGGAAATCTTGATAATATTCCGACTTTTAATAGTAATAGTCCTGAATTGGTGACGACTGATGGAATTTTACTTTCTACCTTTTCTCCTGATGGAAAACAGGTAAAAGATGCACATTTGAATTATGCTTTTCAAGGTCGTTTTGATATCTTTTCTCATCATATTGTGAGAGCGGAAAATTCATCTCAAAATCGCACGGTTTATCAAGGAATTATTGTGTATAATCCTGGTAATGAACCAGTAACTTTACAGGTTTTAAATGCTGCAAGTTATCTAACTAGGGAAGCTCCTTTTATTAATTTACCGGATATAGTTGATAATTCCCAAGGTACGGTTTATGCAGGTCCCGGAAGTCGGACGATGAGTGATGTGTTACGGGGTGTGAGACAGGGGATATTTCCCACTCGGTTGGTGATAGAACCGGGAAAAACGGCAATTTTGGCTAATTTACCTATTTCTGTCCAAGCTCCCTCTTCCAATGGTCGCACGGTGATGATGCGATTAACGAGCGATCGCCCGATTTTTATGGCAAACTTAGCTATGACCAGTGCAACACCCCCCACCGTCACCGCATGGGAAAGACTCCTCAATACTGGCAGTTTAGCAGGAAAGCGTGACCCTATCCCCACTCCCTTAGATCCCCCCAGAGAACCCACCGTATTTAGTCGCGTTGCTGGTGTATCCCAAGGTACAAGATGGCAAGCAAATATTACAGATAACCAAAATGTTAATTATTTAACTTTACCCAGTCCCGGAAATTCTTTCTCTTATCCTTTAGGTACGGTACATTTAATTACTTTGAGTACCGGGCAAATACAGAGTGCAAAAATGTTAAAACGTTATCCTGACACTGCTTATTTTGCCCATAGTAATTACGGAGTTGAATATAATCTAACTTTACCATTGTTCAATTCTAGCAATCAGGTGAGAAATGTCACTGTATCCATACAAACACCTTTAAAAGATGAAGGTGGTACAGATAGATTGTTATTTTTAAAACCACCTGTAGAGCAAGTATTTTTCCGGGGTACGGTGCGGTTACGCTATCAAGATGATCAAGGTGTTGAACAAATGCGTTATGTACATTTAGTGCAGCGTCGTGGACAACCTGGAGATGGTTTAGTTACTTTAAAATTAGCACCAGGGGAAAAAAGACAGGTACAATTAGATTTTTTATATCCTCCTGACTCCACACCTCCCCAAGTTTTGACGGTGAAAACTAACTAGATCCCCGACTTCTAATATTAATTGATGATTTAGATGTAAAATTTAAAAAAGAAGTCGGGGATCTGAAAATGGTTGCTATTTCTGATCGGTTTTATATGACTCCTCAAGAGTTTTTAGAGTGGGAAGAATTACAGGATATTAAATATGAATATCTTGATGGTGAAGCTTTTGCTATGACTGGAGGTACTATTCCTCATAATGATATTGCTTTTAATTTAGCTTCAACCTTGAAAAATCATTTAAGGGGTAGTAAGTGTCGTGTTAATATTGCTGATGCAAAGGTTGGTGTTTCTAAAAAAGGACCTTTTTTCTATCCTGATGTGGTGGTTAGTTGTCATCCTCAAGATAGACAAGCAATTAAATTTTTACAGTTTCCTTGTTTAATTGTTGAGGTACTTTCTCCCGGTACTGAGGGTTATGATCGGGGGAAAAAGTTTCAACAATATCGTAATATTTCTAGTTTACAAGAATATGTTTTAATTGATTCTCAAAAAATCGGTTTAGAATGTTTTCGGTTAAATGATCGGGGTTTTTGGGAATTACATCCTTTTGTTGAGGGTGATGAGGTTGTTTTAACAAGTGTTGATTTTCGGTTTCCTTTGTCTTTGGTTTATGAGGATGTAGTTTTGATAGGAGAAGATGAAATTACAAATAATCAAGATCGTTAATTTTTGATTTGTTTTCAGATACAATGTTTATATCATTTATAGCAATATTATTTTCTATTTATGGCTGAATCTGGTAGAATCAGAGTAGCGAAAGATAAAGCTGATTTTGTTAAGGCTTTAGTTTCTGAAGATGGAGGAAATGGACTTTTTCAAACTTTCGCTGATGTGATTGTTTTTGCTGCTGCTTTGGGTGCTAAATATAATAAACGTGTTGCTTTTGATGAGGTTTCTAAACGTGAACCTGCACCAGTTAGGTTAGAAATTTTTGCTGTGTCAGGATATGATGTTGTGATTAAGTTGTTGGGTATTACGGAAACTCAGGATATTCAGATTTTATCCCCTGATGATGAAGATTCGGAAAAACAACGTAATGCTATTTTTGAAGAATACGCTAATGGTGGTTTGGAAATTTTGCAATCTGAACTTAGGGGATCAATTGATTATACTAATACAATTTTATTATTTTTGATTGCTGATAAAAACATTAAAAATCAAGAAAATGAAGAATTTGATTTAAGAAAATTTCTCAATTAGAAAGCGGTTAAAATCACTATGGATAATCTGAAAATATACTCTCAAAAATTCTCTAATCTCAATGTAAGTAACAGTAAAAAACGTGGTACAGCCTTACATAAACCCATATTAATTCTATCGGTTATAGATTTAATTAGTAGGGATGTTATTAATGATAATGAAATTAGAGTATCTGATGAATTAATTGAAACTTTTGAGAAATATTGGCAAATAATAGGATCACATTCCTATACGGGAGGCTTACACTATCCTTTCTTTCATTTACAAAGTGAAGGTTTTTGGCATTTAGAATTGAAACCAGATTTTAATGGTTTACAGCCTAAAACAACTAACAGATTAAAAAAATCTGTTGAATATGCTTATCTAGATGTTGAATTATTTGAATTATTACAAGATGATTTATCCAGAAAAGAATTATTAGATGCACTAATAGGAGCATTTTTCCCGGATATAGATAATCAAATAGATAGCATATTACAAGTAAACCAAAATTTTGAAGATGAAGAAATATCAAAATCTTCTATTATTAATCAACCTAAATATACACTGAAAAAGACAATTATTAGAAATGCTTTCTTTAGAAAAGCTATAGTTTCTGTATATGGTTGTCAATGTGCCTTCTGTGGTTTAATAGTCAACAAAACTATCAATCAAAACATAGTAGATGGCGCACATATTAAACCATTCTCCCAATTTTACGACAGTAGAATACATAATGGTATAGCCTTATGTAAAAATCATCATTGGGCATTTGATAGAGGTTGGTTTAGTGTTGATGATAAATACAAAATTATAGTTAGTAAAGAATTGGAAGAAGTATCCCCCCATGCTAAACCTATTAAAGATTTTCATGGTGAAAAACTAATATTGCCTAAAATAGAGAAATACTTTCCAGACATAGAAGCTTTAGAATGGCATCGTCATAACATTTTTCAGCCATAATTATAAAACTTCTGGTAAACCCACATCTTGAGGAGTAACTAACTTACCATCAAAACCAATAGTATTATTTTCAGTAGTTCTCGCATTAGCTAAAGCTTTGCGTAAAGCTGCAATTTCCATCTGATCCTTCATTCCTCCTAAAATGTAAATTAACAACTTCACAGCTAAATCTTTTCCAGAAACTTGCAATCGTTTCTTATTAGGATCATATAAAACCCCATACCATAAAGAATGGGGAAACTCCATCTCACTAAAACCACCTTGACGATCAAATTTTCTCAACTTCTGAAAAATAGCATCTAAAGATAAACCCTGCTTAAACACCAAAATTCCCAAAGCTTGCGCTAAAGCAACCTGAGACACTGGACGAAATAACATATTTCCTTCACCACCACCTTTCTCAAAACTAAAACGTCTTAAAACTGGTGTATCTTCATGTTCTAAAATTTTATAACTAGGAAGAGTTGCTAAAGAATCAAATAATTCAGTAAAATCTTGAATTCCCTCCTGTAATTCCTCATTTTCTGGGCGCTTAGGAATTAGTCCTTTTTCTAAAGGTTTCCAATGAGGATATTTTTGACCTAAATATTTTTCTGACATATCCTGTAACGCTTGCAGAGTAGTTAAAACAGTAGAATTAGTTGCAACTGTAGCACTATTCCAGTTTACCCTTTGTTTGCGTTTATTATTGACTTGTAAAAGTGGATGTGTCACCGCAATTTTGCGAGCTACAATTGCAAAACCATCATCTTCATTTAACTGTGTTAATTGCCCCTTGGTTAAAGGAGTAGCCATTAAATTTACATGAACAAAAATTGACCTAATTCTTTTTTTTGCTTCTGTATAAGTTTCCCCAGTATTCACAGCACAAATAAATTCAATCCCTATTTTCTCCTGTGTTAAATTCTGTAAATATTCATCATTAATTTGATAACTGTCCATCAAATCTGATAAAATTAATAAAGTTTCAGTCGCTGTTTTATCTTTTTTATAACGTCTTAATTTCCCAAATTTAATTAATTCTAATAAACCTTGCACTCCCATTAGTCTATGCTGACCATCTAAAGCATAAATACTAATATTTTCTTCACTAACATTGAGTAAACCAACATTATTATTTTGATCTAAAGGGATAAAGTCAGTGGTTGCTTTTTTTGCACATCCTTGATCATCCCACTCATCTGCTTTTGCATTATCTACCCAAGGTTGATTAATAACTACCAATACAGGAGGAAACTTATGATTTTTTCTAGCTGCTAAATATTGAACTAATGCAGCTTGACGTGACCAGTCTAAAGGTCGCTGTTGAACTTCATCAATACTTTTTGCATCAATTTCAATATTATCTGTTTCTGGGTTGTAGTTTTTTTGTAGCAAAGGTAAAGCAGAAGCAAACTTAACCCGATTAGCAAACCATTCTAAAGTAACAGAACCTACATAAGCATCAACACCACCCATTCTAGTTTGCTGTACCAAAATATGATCTTGTTTACTTAAATAAGTATCCAGTAGTTGAGATAACACCTTTTGACTTTGAGTGTCATTCTCTGGGTACTGTTGAGAATTATTACTTGTACGCGAAGATTTGCTATTCATTCTGTTAGTTTTTAAAAACAATGTTAAAACCTGGTAGCTTATTGTGGCAAAATATTAGATACTAAGATTGTAGTTTTTAAAAATTTTTTTCAAAACTTAACTTAACTCAACGTAGTATAAATATTTGCTTATATTAAATAAACATCAGCACACAAAATCAGGGTACATCTACAAATTCACAGAGATAGATTTATGACTATAGCACAAGATATAAACAGTAAAAATCAGCAAAATCGCACTGTAGCGGAATTAGTGGAATATATCGAATTTCTCACTACAGAAATTCAAGAATTATATTGTTTAGATGCAATACCTTGGGTTGTGGGTTATTCCGGGGGAAAAGATAGTACAGCTACCTTACAATTAATTTGGAATGCAATTTCTAAACTTCCACCAGAAAAAAGAACCAAAACTATTCATGTTATTACCACTGATACAGGTGTAGAAAATCCTTATGTTTCTGCTTGGGTACACAATTCA
The DNA here is from genome assembly GCA_004292695.1 of Nostocales cyanobacterium. Classification (GTDB taxonomy): domain Bacteria; phylum Cyanobacteriota; class Cyanobacteriia; order Cyanobacteriales; family Nostocaceae; genus Okeanomitos. The sequence goes on from RDXV01000108.1 coordinate 13,030, forward strand.
TTAAAACAGATGGAAATTGCCGCTCAAGAACAGCAAATGCCAATTAAACCACATTTATTACAACCAGAAACTAAACAAACTTATTGGGCTGGTTTAATAGGTAAAGGCTATCCTGCACCGCGTCACACATTCCGGTGGTGTACAGGAAGGTTAAAAATTGATCCATCTAACCGTTTTATTCGTGATGTAGTTAGAGCTAGTGGTGAAACAATTGTTGTATTAGGAACTCGCAAAAATGAAAGTAGAAACCGTGCTTTAATTATGACAAAGCGAGAAGCTGGAAAAATTAAAGATCGCCTTTGTCCTCATCCTAGTCTTATAAATTCTTTGTTATATACACCTATTGAAGATTGGCGTAATGATGAAGTTTGGCTATATTTAATGCAGTGGGAAAATCCTTGGGCATATAGCAATAAAGACTTATTTAAGATGTATAGGGAGTCAACAGCAGATAATGAATGTCCCCTAGTTGTTGATACTTCTACCCCCAGTTGTGGTAATTCTCGTTTTGGTTGCTGGGTTTGTACATTAGTAAGTAGTGACAAATCTTTAAATGCAATGATTCAAAATGACGAAGAAAAAGAATGGATGCAACCAATAGTAGATTTTCGGAGAGAATTAGATATTGAAAAAGACAGAGAAAAAAGAGATTTTAGAAGAATTTGGGGAGAAGTTCAATTATTTGAACGCAACAGAGATGGTGAAACATCTGTTGAACCAATACCAGGACCATATACAAAATATTGGCGAGAATATTGGTTAAGAAAACTATTAACTGCTCAAACCCAAATGAGACAAACCGCCCCAGAAAGTATGCGTGACATCACCTTAATATCTATGGAAGAACTAAGCGAAATTCGCCGTATTTGGCTAGAAGAAAAACACGAATTTGATGATAGTTTACCCCGCATTTATCAAGAAGTAACAGGAGAAGAATTTAAAGATCCTCGTCCTGGTGCAGATTATAGTTTATTAGGTAGTGATGAATGGGAAGTATTAGAAGAAATATGTGATGGTGACTTAATGCAGTTAGAATTAATGACCAAATTATTAGATACAGAAAGACAATTTAAGAAAAAAACACGCCGGGTAGGAATTTTTGAAACTTTAGAAAAATGCTTTGATACAAGTTCCCGTTCTCAAGAAGACGCTATTGCCAATGCCCATTTAAAAAGGGAACTTAGAGAAGCTGCACTCAATGGAGATGTGGCAAAAATTCGGGAAAAAATAGGTGGTAATTCTAAACAATTAAACATAGGAGAAACAACAGAAACCGAAGAAAATAAACCCAAAAATTGGGCAAATATAAAATTTAAGAAAAAGGAATAATTATGATAATCTGGGGTAGAAATGCGCTACCCCTACATAATCCCCTAAACCAATTAATTCCGTAGGGGCAAACCCCCTGTGGTTGCCCCACCCCCTGTGGTTGCCCCACCCCCTGTGGTTTCCCAAAAAATAGGGGTAGGCACGGGGGCACTACCCCTACATAATTCCCTAAACCAATTAATTCCGTAGGGGCAAACCCCCTGTGGTTGCCCCATCCCCTGTGGTTGCCCCACCCCCTGTGGTTGCCCCAAAAAATAGGGGTAGGCACGGGGGCGCTACCCCTACATCGAATCCAAATGTTTTTTTAATTATTATGATATTTCTAGAACTTGTACTGCAAAATTTTGGACCTTACGCTGATAGACAAGTAATTAATCTTGATCCGAGAATTGATGATGATAATATTCGCCCTATTATCCTTTTAGGAGGAATGAATGGTGGGGGAAAAACAACATTAATGGATGCAATTCGCCTCGCTTTGTATGGATCACGCGCTCAATGTTCAACTAGGGGAAATTTGAGTTATGCTGATTTTTTAACACAATGTGTAAATAATAAAGCTGATCCGGTTAATAAAACCAGAATAGAATTAGTGTTTGAACATATCGAAGATGATAAACCGATTCAATATCGGGTAGTGCGAACTTGGGAGAAAAACCCCAAAGATGGTAAAGACTCGTTAGGAATTTTAGGAGCAGATGAAACCTGGCCGCAATCTTTAGTTAATATTTGGGATGAATATATAGAGAATATTTTGCCGTTGGGTATTTCTAATTTATTTCTATTTGATGGTGAACAAGTTAAAGAACTTGCAGAACAAGAAATACCACCAACTGTAGTTGTAGATGCCATTAATGCTTTGTTAGGTTTAGAATTAGCTGATAAATTAGCAATTGATTTAGAAATATTAGTAAATCGTAAGAAAAAAGAAAATGCGGATACCCAAGATTTAGCTAAATTAGAAGAAATTGAAAGTAGATTACGTGAACAGTCAAATAAAAAAGCTGCTACAGAAGCAGAATTAAATGATTTACAAAAAGATTTAAAAGAATTAGAAATAAAACATGAAGAAGCAGTGAATAAATACATTGCTGAAGGTGGTAAAATCGCTGCTGAAAGTAGTAAACTAGATACACAAAAAGAAAACGAGGTCAAGAATTTAGAAAATGTTCGTCAAGAATTATGTGAATTGGCTGAAGGTGTTTTACCTTTGGCTTTAATTCCTAATTTATTATCACAAATTCAAACCCAAGCAGAAAAAGAATTTAAAATTCAACAAGTACAATTAGCTAAAGATGTTTTAATTGCTAGAGATCAAAGATTATTGAATTTATTAAATCAGTTAAATTTAGAATTAGAGAAAATTAATAATATTCAAACTTTCTTAGTAGAAGATATAAATAATTTATATGCAGGTAATTCATCTACGGAAACAACTTGGTTAAATGCTGATGAAGAAAGTTTAACTTTGTTGGATAATATTATTTATCGTCTGCAAACTGCCCAAAATCAGGCAAATAAAAAATTATTAGAATTACAAAATTACGAAGAGGAAATTTTAGGGATAGAAAGACAAATTCAAACAGCAGCAACACCTGAAGAATATACTAAATTAAAGAAAGATCGGGAAAAAACCCAAGGAGAATTAACTAAAGCTATTAGTAAGATTGAGTTACTAAATCGGACTTTAACAGAATTAGAAACAGCAATTAATCAAGGAAGAAAAGAATTAAATGAGTATACCAGTGATAGCTTAAAACATCAAAGCACTGAACATTTAATTAATGCTGCTACCAAAGTACAACAAACCTTGAAAATATTTAGAGAAAAATTGACATTAAGGAAATTAAATAAATTAGAAGAAGAAGTAAAAAATTGTTTTTTGTATTTATTACATAAATCAGATTTGGTACATAGAATAGCCATTGACGCGAAAACCTTTAGCCTATCATTATATGACTTAAACGGAAAACCAGTACCCAAACATCGCCTATCAGCAGGAGAAAAACAACTATTGGCGATCGCCTTTTTATGGGGTTTAGCCAAAGTATCAGGAAAACATCTTCCCATTGCAATTGACACACCACTAGGGAGACTAGACTCATCACACAGAAACAACCTAGTAGAAAGATACTTTCCCGCAGCTAGTCATCAAGTAATATTACTTTCCACCGACACAGAAATTAGCAAACCGGAACATCAAACCCTGAAAGAAAACGAGGCGATCGCCCGTGAATACCTCCTAGAATATAACTCTAAAAACAGAGAAACAACCATTAAAGAAGGCTATTTTTGGTAATAAAAAACATTTATTTATTAGCAAAAATGCTGTAAAATAATCAACACTATCCTCTAAAATGACCATGATCTCACTACCCACCTTAGAAAATCTTCCTGCAAACTTACCCTTAGAAGGTGCAATTAGAATTGAACTACAAGAAGGAATACCAATATTTAGAGCTTCCCTGAGTGTACAGAAACGTATTGAAATATTACTAGAAAAACAACAAAACACACAACTAACAAATGAAGAAGAAAAAGAATTAGACATCTATGAAGAAATAGATGATTATCTTAGCTTTATAAATCGCTTAGTTCGTAACACTGCCCAAAATCAAGATGCTTCTAAAATCTAAAATTTAAAACTAATTAACTAAAACTTATTAAATAGAAAAGTGAATAAAAAAATTAATGTTCAAATTCAGGAACAAGTACGCAAGAGAGCATTAGAACTATGTGAATATTGCCACGCATCAGAAAAATGGCAATATGTATTATTCACAGTAGATCATGTAATTCCCTTGAGTAAAAGCGGTCAAGACACAATAGAAAACTTAGCCTTAGCCTGTTTTCATTGTAACCGTAAAAAATCAAATCACACAACAGCAACAGATCCTGAATCTAATCAAGAAGTACCATTATTTAATCCTAGAAAACAAAAATGGAATGAACACTTTATCTGGTCAAAAGATACCCTAAAAATATTAGGTATAACACCTATAGGTAAAGCAACCATAGCAAAACTAGACCTAAACCGAGAAAGAATCATCAACATTCGCGCAGCAGATAAAACCATTAACCGCCATCCACCCCCAGCAGATCCCATTTCTTCATAAAAATTCGCCAAATTTTATCCTCTTTCTTCCCTCTTACCTTCGTGTCCTTTGCGCCCTTCGTGGTTTATTAATCAAAAAATATGGAATCACCAATAGAACGTATTAGACTATCCCAAACAGCCAAAGATCAACTACTCAAACTCAAACGCAACACCAAAATAGAACAATGGAACATCCTGTGTAGATGGGCGTTTTGTCGTTCCCTAGCAGAAACCGCCCCCCCATCACCCGTACCCATACCCCAAGATAGCAACGTCGAACTCACCTGGAAAATATTTGGGGGAGAAATGGCCGACATCTTACTCTTAGCCTTAAAACAACGCTGTCACAACGATGGTTTAGACACAGACAAAGAAACCCTCATTACCCAATTTCGCCTCCATTTACATAGAGGAATAGGATATCTAGCCGGAGACACAAATATTAAGAGAATTGAAGATTTGATCGAAATGGCAACCAAAAAAGTAAGATCCTGATTTTACGATATTCAGCCAGATTTAGACATGAGAGAAAGCAAACGAAATCATGTTAGAAATGGCAAGGTCAAGGAAAACTTAAATAAATGAACCCGATAAAATCAATCTTACAAGTATTTGGTAGCCGCAAAATGGCGGCTTTATTATTACTTGGTATATCATCCGGCTTACCCCTATTTCTCACCAGCAAAACCTTGCAAGCATGGATGACAGTAGAAAAAGTAGACTTAACCGCCATAGGATTATTTAGTCTTGTCAGCTTACCATACTCCTTAAAATTTCTCTGGTCGCCCCTGTTAGACTGGATCAAACTACCGTTTCTAGGCAGACGTAGGGGATGGTTAATAGTTTTACAAATAGGATTATTCCTGGCGATCGCCTGTATGGGACTACAACAACCCAAACAAGCCCTACAATTATTAGCCATCAACGCCGTAGTTATAGCCTTCCTCAGCGCCACCCAAGACATAGTAGCGG
>RDXV01000280.1 GCA_004292695.1 Nostocales cyanobacterium
AGATATTTTTACTAATGCCCAATGCCCAATGCCCAATGCCCTATTCCCTATTCCCTATTCCCTATTTAGTTATTTTCCCCATATAATTACCCCATAACTGAGCAGCTTGGGCGCTGCTACCAGATGTGGGGGAATTATTGTCATTACCTAACCAAATACCAGTTACCAGCTGACGACGGGGAATAGAACCAATAAACCACAGGTCTACATTTTTATCGGTTGTACCTGTTTTACCGGCTTCCCCTAGTCCAATGGCTGCACCCCGGCCAGTACCTCTAGTAACCACTCCCTGCATCATCTCAATCATACGATTGGCAACTTCAGAGCTAAGAACTCTTTTATTACTATTGCGGTCTAACTCATAGGAGTATATTACACGGCAGGTTTTTAAATTATCTCGATCTTCACAGTCGCTACTGTCTAAAATTCTACTAATGGCATGAGGTGGATTCCAGACACCACGATTATTAATTGCCCCAAATGCACCGGTCATTTCTAACACATTAACAACACTTTGCCCCAAAACCAAACCCGGAACAGCTTCAAGATCCGATTTTACACCCATACGCTGTGCCATCTCTACAACCTTGTTTAGTCCTACTTCCCTGGCAATTCTTAAAGCAACAGGGTTTTCTGAGAGAACTAAACCTGTGGTCATATCTATACTACCACCACCACCAGAACGGCATGGTCTGTAGGTGAAACCTTGCCAAGTTAAGGGAGCGCAGGAATAGCTTTTAAAGGGGGATATGCCTTGTTCTAAAGCCGCTGCATAAGCAAAAATTTTAAATGTAGAACCGGGTTGTCTTTGAGCTTGTACAGCGCGGTTAAATTGACTTTTTCTGTAATCTGTTCCCCCTACCATTGCTAATATGCTACCTGTTCTGGAGTCTAGGGTTACAAGTCCTCCTTGGGAAAAGCGAAAGTTTGAACCTGCGTTACTGACTGCATTTCTGAGTGAGGCTTCTGCCTGGGCTTGAATTGCTGGGTCTAATTGGGTTTCAATGATGTAATTACCCTCTCTGGCTGCACCCTCTCCTAAGATTGACTCTAATTCCTGAAAAACATAGTTATAAAAATAGGGGGCTATGGTTTGGGCTTGTCTCTCACAAACTTTGGGACTTACTTGTACTGTTGAACGTCTAGCTCGGTTGGCTTCTTCAGCACTAATTTTACCCATATCTAGCATTCGCTTAATTACACGGTTGCGATAATCGGCTGTGTCTAGTTTCCTCGGTCCACCTCCACAAAAATCAAAGGCGTTGGGGGCGGGTAATATACCGACTAAGGTAGCTGCTTCCGAGAGGGTTAGTTCTTTGGCAGATTTTTCAAAGTAGTATTTCGCTGCATCCTCAAACCCGGAGGTATCCGCACCTAAAAAGACTCGATTTAGGTAGGTGAGTAATATTTCATCTTTGCTATAAAAGGTTTCTAATTTGAGGGAAACTACGGCTTCACGGACTTTCCGCACTAAAGAATCTTGTCTACCTACATAGTCACGAAATAAACTCCGCGCCAGCTGTTGGGTAACTGTACTCGCTCCCTGTTGTACACCACCTGTACTTGTGTTGATTAAAACAGCCCGTAAAATTCCTAGAGGATCTACTCCAAAGTGCCAGTAATAACGACTATCTTCGGAAGCTACTACCGCTGCTGGTAGATAGGGTCCAAAATCCGATAGGTTTTTTAGGTCTACGTGGGCTATGTTCCGGGGTTCTCTCAGGGGGGTAGAACCATCACGGGCATATATGACTACAGGTGCGCTAGTGGCTGTGGGTAGGGGTCTGACAGAGAATTTCATCCATTCTATGCCTATGGCTAGGGCTAATAGGCTACTGACACCAGCAACTCCATACATTCCATAGGTTAATGCTTTGATGTACCAAGGTGGTGGATCTATATATTGTAACCGTACTGATGCGGCTAGTTCTGGTGGTCCCAAGGTGAAAACATCACCATGACGTAGTTCTAGAGAACTGACTCTGCGTTTACCTAGATAAATTCCATTGGTGGAATTTTCATCTTTGATTTTAAAGGTGGGGGTTCTTTGGCTGGAGTCTCTGGATAAAGATAGGTGAATTTGGCTGACTACTGGGTTACGGACTACTATATCAGCGGATTTGGAACTACGCCCTAGTATGTAGCGATCGCCTAATAGGGGATATATTTCCGCTTTGTCCGCCCCCGCATCCTGCACCCAGAGTTCTGGTACTTTTGCATTAGGCTTGAGCGCCAGTTTGGAAAAATCTACCCTGGCTTGAATTGTGTTTACTGCTTGTGTTAGTTGACCTAGTAAGGTTTTTGGCTTTTGCGGGGGTTGCGGAGAACTCATCGGCAATATCACATCACAATTAGTTGTGAAGACGAATCTTATGGATCAAAATTCTGATCCTAGTCTGACACTATTTTAATCACAACCTATTGATAATTTTCCTGTACTGAATTTTTATAGTTATTTTTTATATTCTGCCTTTGTGATGGAAGTAAAATAAATTGGTTATTTTTATCACTCTGCTTAGAAGTGGTATATTTTTCATTTTTGCTATTAAATCTTGATTTGATCACAAATCATTTACTAGAGGATTTTTTGGCATTTATTTTTATTGTATGAATCATAACTCATCTGTTTTTGTCACAAGATATAAATATTACTTTCTAAAATTTGAACTAACATTTTTTGTTAAATTTTACATCTATCTTTAGACAGATTTTGTCTTATAAATAGTTTGATTTAATTAGCCCAGTGTTCCTTGAACCTTGAGGTTAATTACAAAATGAAGAGAAAATTGTTGACTTTAGTGGGTACTGCTATCACTTTGGCTTTTACCAGTAATGTTGCTATGGCGCAATCTAATGACTCTTCAACTGGTGCGCCTCCAGAAATTAAAATGTCACCGGAAGGAATGAAAATTCTTTGCTTACATTTTCCTCTTAATTCCCGTTGTCCCGGTGGTATTCCATTAGACAGAGGTTTTTCTGTTACTCCTCAAACTCCAAATACTAACGTTGAAAGTAATTCTGTTGATAATAATACTACTGTTGATACTACCACAGTTCCAGTGACACCAACTGCTCCTAGTCCTGACAATTCCACCCAGCTAACTCCCGCACCATTAACACCCCCTGATACAAAACTAGAAAGTTCTTCTCAAGCTAGTCCTGTACCAAACAATTCTTATTTTGTTGAGTTTAGTAAATAGGGTTTGCTGAAAAAGTCTTGTCGTGGAAACAGGGAACTCTTTACAGTTTCAAGAGTTGGATAGGAACGATTTTTTTTAAGTAGAAATTAAATGCAAGGTTTTTCTGTTGCCACCTCATAAAATCTTGCACTTTTTGAAAGTCAAAATAGATACAAGTAGGTAGGCGTTGAAATTTATGATTGAGGCAAGGCAAGAGGCAAGAGGCAAAAGGCAATAGAGAAGAGACTTTGAGGGATTTTACATTTTGTCACA
>RDXV01000109.1 GCA_004292695.1 Nostocales cyanobacterium
TGGGGAGGTGGGGAGGTGGGGAGGTGGGGAGGTGGGGAGATGGGGAGATGGGGAGGTGGGGAGGCAGGGGGAGGTGGGGAGGAAAAGATTTTTACCAATGCCCAATGCCCCATGCCCTATGCCCAGTCATCTATCTTACTAAACTAATACAGTTGACAGTAACTACCATCACAACAGTACATGAAAACTATAGATTACCTTGATATAGTAAGCCTGCAAACTTTTTCAACATAAACACCCCATACTAGATATAATTTCCTATAAGTTGAAAAAACTCTAAAGATTTAGCGTAAACATTACGCCTGTCTGAAACGGATTAGCTGATAAACACATTAGGAGGATTACTTATGGCGCTTGTACCTATGCGGCTGCTTTTAGATCACGCTGCTGAAAACGGTTATGGCATCCCAGCTTTCAACGTCAATAACTTAGAGCAGATTCAAGCAATCATGAAAGCGGCTGATGAAACAGACAGCCCCGTGATTTTACAAGCTTCTCGCGGCGCTCGTAACTATGCTGGTGAAAACTTCCTGCGTCACCTGATCTTGGCAGCAGTAGAAACCTATCCTCACATTCCCATTGTCATGCACCAAGATCATGGTAATGCTCCTTCTACCTGCTATTCAGCTATCAAGAACAACTTCACTAGCGTGATGATGGATGGTTCTTTAGAAGCTGATGCGAAAACACCTGCCAGCTTTGAGTACAACGTAAACGTTACCCGTGAAGTTGTTAACGTTGCTCACTCCTTGGGTGTGAGTGTTGAAGGTGAATTAGGTTGTTTAGGTTCTTTAGAAACCGGTGCTGGTGAAGCTGAAGATGGTCACGGTTTTGAAGGTACTTTAGACCATTCTCAATTGTTAACCGACCCCGATGAAGCTGTTAGCTTTGTTGAAGCTACTCAAGTAGATGCTCTAGCTGTTGCTATTGGTACTAGCCACGGTGCTTACAAATTCACCCGTAAGCCTACTGGCGAAATTTTGGCTATTAGCCGCATTGAAGAAATTCACCGCCGCTTACCTAACACCCACTTGGTAATGCACGGTTCTTCCTCTGTACCTGAAGATTTGATCGCATTGATCAATGAGTTTGGTGGTGCTATTCCTGAAACCTACGGTGTACCTGTAGAAGAAATCCAAAAAGGTATCAAGAGCGGTGTTCGTAAAGTAAATATTGACACTGACAACCGTCTAGCTATCACCGCTGCTGTGCGTGAAGCTTTGGCAAAAAACCCCAAGGAATTTGATCCTCGTCATTTCTTGAAGCCTTCTATTAAATATATGCAAAAAGTTTGTGCTGATCGTTATCAACAGTTTGGTACTGCTGGTAATGCAAGCAAAATCAAACAAGTTTCTTTAGAAGATTTCGCTGCTAAATATGCTAAAGGCGAATTAGTCATGAAAGGTGTGGCTAAAGTTTAATTTCTGTGAGTAGTCAATATAGCTAGACTATATTTGTCAATTAACCGGGGAATGTTTAGTTTCCCGGTTTTTTGATCGCTTTTTAAAACACCCGATGTTGTAAAGATGGCATTTGCCGCCGCACTTGTTCTAACCTTGTGGGTTTAATTTCGGCGATCGCCACCCCTGGTTTATCTCCCGCATCTGCTAAAATTGCTCCCCAAGGATCAATAATCATCGCGTGTCCATGAGTTTGCCGACGGTCATAATTAGTACCAGTTTGAGCAGGTGCAATCACATAACAGGTATTTTCGATAGCTCTAGCTTGTAGTAATACTTGCCAATGATCTTTACCAGTAAAAGCCGTAAAAGCAGCAGGTACAAAAATAATCTCCGTTCCCTGCTTTGCTAAATGACGATACAGTTCAGGAAACCGCACATCATAACAAATGGAAAGTCCGATATTTCCCAAAGTTTCCGAACAATAAACAGGGGGTAAACTTTGCCCTGCCATCACTGTGCTAGATTCTTGGTAGGTGTTACCATCGGGAACATTGACATCAAACAAATGCACTTTCTGGTAACGGCTCAGTTCTTGACCATTAGCATCAATCAATAAAGCGGTGTTATAAACTTTACCTGTATCACGAACAGGAACAGGAAAGCCGCCGCCCAAAATAGTCACTTGAAAGCGTTGCGCCATTTTGATCAGAAACTTTTCTGTTTCCTGAGAAATAAGCTCTGCCTGGGCGAGTTTATCTTGTTCTGCCCCCATAAACGAGAAATTTTCCGGTAAACCTACTAACTCAGCACCCTGGCGCACAGCCAGATCAATTAATTCCTCAGCCTGACTCAAATTCTTTTGTAGATCAGGTACACTGGTCATTTGAATGGCGGCGGCTAAATAAGACTTCATAGATTTGACAACAAACAGTGAATAACAGGATAGATTTTCAAATATATCGTTACTTCCAGATTGGCGGCCGCTATTGAATATCACGCAGTTTACGCTTTTCCAGAAAACACGTCACTATCCGTTAGATGATATGTCTTTATGGGTGTTCAAGTCTATATTTTTTTCATTAGTCATTAGTCATTAGTCATTAGTCATTAGTCATTAGTCGTTAGTCAGACTCCTTGAACTCCTGACTCCTTGAACTCCTGACTCCTGACTCCTTGATCTCCTGTTATTCCAAATTCAATTGTTTTTTCAACAGGGGTGGTAAGTTTTTAGCCGCTTCTAAACCTTCTACATCTTTCCAGTTAGTGTTTTTATCCCAACGTGCATAACCAAACACTTCATCTCCCAAATTTGCACCCATCATATATGCACCTTGCAAATTAGCACCTTTTAAATTAGCACCACTCAAGTCTACTCGGCTTAAATCTGCATCTTGTAAATTAGCATTACTCAGATCCGCACCTCTAAGATCCGTGCGAATCATATTTGCACCACTTAAATTAGCATCATGTAATTCAGATTGAATCATTTTTGCTGCTATTAAATAAGCATTACTCAGATTACTCTGCATTAAATAGGTGCGGCTCAATTCTGCACGACTCAAGTCCGCTTGACTCAAATCTATACCACTGAGATTAGCTTGAAAAAGATAAGTTGCTCTGAGATTAGTAGCACTGAAAAATTCTCCTACAATGCTATTAAAACTATCACCTTGTAAGCAATTACAGTAATTCATAATCTTGAGTAAATCAGATGTTAAATTATCTCCTTGGGTTTCTCCAGAAGGATAGAAAATTATGTATTCTTTTAAAACATCATGCTCTTGGGCATATCGCTGTATTTCTAATAGCAAAATCATCAAATTCAAACCAGCATAAATATCTACCTGGCGCTGACCCAAATTTTGAATTTTGGGATTGGTGTGATATTGTTGTAATTGTTTGAGCTTGATTTGTGCTAGGGTTTCTTCCGCTGTATCAATAAACTTACCATCACACCACTGACTATAAAAATTCTCCAGTACCTTAAATAAATTTACCCAATGCAAATTTTCATCTTGGATTAATAAACCCATGACATAATCAACAATTTCTCGGCTAATTTTCCCAAATCCAAGGAAATCATAAATCTGCCAGTTCATCTCTTGAATTTCTGTTTCTGTCTCTACCTGAGACCACATTTTTAAATGATTAACCAATTTTTCAGCATACAGAAACTCAATAAAACTTTTATGAAAACATTCAATTTTTTCTGGTTGTTTTTTAGCAGGAAGAAAATAGAATTTATTTAATGTTTCTAATAGATTACTTTGTTGATTTTCTAACCTCGCTTCAATTATATGTAGAGAAGCTAATATACCACCAGATTGGATAATTGCAAAAGCAGATTCTGTGAGTAAATTATTAAGATTTAATTGATAATTAAGATGTTCTTGATGATCTTCTTCAGAATTATCTACAGATATATTTTGCTTAGAAATCAGCCAGTTAATGAATTCTTGCCAAATTACAACTCTAGCGGTTCTTCTGTTACTTGTTTCTAAATTATGATAACCTAAAGTATCATCTCGATACATCAGAGATAATAAATGTAGATATAGCGGTTCAGATGCAATGATATTAATTGCCTTTGGACATTTTTTACTAGATAGATATTCTTCAATATCTGTTTTCTGTCCTTTATTTTCTGGTAAAGATATCCATTTTTTAAACCATTTCTCTTGTAGTTGTGAATCTAGTTCTAAGATTTTAGCTCGTTCTAAGTTTTGTGGAATTTTTTCGACATATTGCAAAGTTTTAGTTCTACAGGTAATCAAACTTCTATGTCCCATTTCCTCTTTATTTTTGCATTTCTCTTGAAGAACACTTACTAGGTTGAGAAACTTTTCTAAGTTAACATTTAACTCATCTAACCCATCAAAAATAAACAAAAAATTTGTATTTTTATTATTTAACCAATTAGGAGATTGAGATATTAGACTATCTTTTAGTTCTACTTCTAAGATTTCTTCTAAAGATTCACCTGAATAATTAATATTCTTTAAATTAATTAAAATCGGTGTCCATAGAGGATATAAATGTTGTCTTACCCAATCAGCAAACATAAAACAAAAAACACTTTTACCGCTTCCTGCATCACCTTCAATCAACATTACTTGTTCTAACTTTTGCGGATTCAAAATTATTCCTTTTACCCATGCTTCTAAATCCACAACATGAGAATATTTATCTATGGTTTTAGCTTTGATGGGAATATAAATATCTTTCCAAGAATAGCTTTGGTCAAAAAATGTCGCTAAAGGTTGAGGTTGGATATGGGTATACAAGTATTCATCAATTATTTGAATTACCTGTTGTTCATCTTTCCAGTTTCCAAAGTCATTAATAATTAAATTTTGAATTTCTTCCTCTAATTCTGTGATTATATGAATAATATAACGATGGGTATTTGCAGCAATCCTTTTTGTTAAAAGACTAGCTAAAAAATTACTAACATTAGGAGACACTAACCTTAACAATAAGATTTGATTGAAAATTTCTGATAATTTAGAATTATGAAAGCATAAAAATATATTTTTGAGACTTGTTTCTTCTAATTCAAAATTTTGAATATATCGGAGTTTATTACTAAAATTTTGTAGGTTTTCTACATTTACATCCCAATTTATCAGGGGATATAAGGACAAAATTTCTTTGATACTTTCTAAATAAGCTGTTTGACTAATTATCAATGTACATTCTTCAATAGAAGGTAATTCTCGATTTATTTCTTGATATTTTTTCAGTAAATTAACCCCCAAAGATACATAGGATAAATTCCCTTCTAACATTTGTGCTAATGGTAAACATAGCACATCTAAAAAAGAAGATGAATCCTCTAGTAAATCAGTTATTGCTGCTAAATTTATTTCATTGTCATGAATATCATCAATTTTTGGTGTTGCGGCTAATATAGCATTACCTGTTTCAAACTTCTTATTCAGATTAGTTTCTACTGAAAAAGATTTTTGTATATGCTGCCAAATGTGTGCTAAAGTTCTAGTCATTAGTTTAAATGGGTTAAATTACTGGTAATGATGCAGCCTACAGTAACATTTCTAACTTTTAATATGGAAACAGGATACTTTTTCTAGAAAATTTTACACTGTTTATATTGAAATTATAGTCTTATATATGACAAGCTAATCTATACAACACTGATTTTAGTTCAGTGTAATTATGGATATTTTAGGTTAATTTAATGCAAGTCTATAAATAGACTAATAATTATTTTGGCGGTTAATCCAAATACCCCTTAAACCTGCTCTCCGAGAGGCATGATAGTCTTCTATAATGCTATCACCAATGTGCCAAGCCTCTGCCGGTGAACAGTGGTGATTTTGCAAAGCAATGTTAAAAATTTCCGGATCTGGTTTTGCTGTACGTACTTGGGTGGAAATGGTAATAGATTTAAAATACTCTTTTAATCCCAAACTATCTAATACTGAGTATAAACGAGAATCAAAGTTAGATAATACTCCCAGTTCTACACCCAAACGTCGCCAATTTACCAACGCGAGGGGAACATCTGGATAGACAAACCAAGGTTCAGCAGTACCAAAATGTATATATAATTCGCTAAAGAAAGCTGAGAAATCATTAAATTCTTTGATTACACCTGCACCTTCAAAGGTGTTAAGAACAATGATCCGCCACCAGTCGAATTCACGCTGGGGAATATCATAGATATCATGATCTAGAAATATGGGTGAAGGTGCGGCCTTAAAGCTTTTGAAAAATTCCCTATTCAAAACTTCTGGGGAAACTGTCACACCAAATTCTTGAGCTATTTGGCTATAAATTTGACCTACACTACCTTTAACACCAAACAGTGTACCTACTGCATCTAAAAAAATTACTTTTGGTTTTTTCATAAGGAGATCAAGGAGTCAGGAGATCGAGGAGTCAGGAGATCAAGGAGTCAGGAGAATAAAGAATTAACTGTTCTCTCCCCATCACCCCATCACCCTTCCTCTCTATTCCCTGTTTATTTTTACTGTCAACTATTTTACTCAGAAAGAGCGTTAATAATTGGTGTTACTAACCAACTAAATCCTACCTTTAATTGATGTTCAAAGGTTGGTAATCTGTATAAATAGGCTACTCTGCGGGCAATTTGGGCTAATGAACCATCTAGTTTAACACCTAAACCTGTAAGGGTAGCGTTATCTACTCCTAAAGTCATCATTTCCCCTAATGGTTGATAACGGAAGGGAAGTAAAGGACGGTTGGTTAAAGATGCCCAGATATTCCATGCTGTATAATCAGCTTGTTGGAAGGCTACTTGGGCAGTTGTAGGTACTTGTTTTCCTTCTGCATCGTGACAGTCGGCCAAGTCTCCCAGTGCAAATATCTCAGGATGTTCTATTACTTGTAATGTGTCTTTGGTGATAATTTGTCCCCTCTCATTGTGTTTTATGGGTAAATTTTTCACCGCTGGGGAAACTTTTGTTCCTACTGTCCAGATTACTAAGTCTACAGGAATTTCATCTATCTGATTTTTATATTCCAGGGAAATGGTATCTTTTGAAATTGATACTACTTTGGTTTCTAAATCTATAAATACTCCTTTTTCATTTAAAGCTTTTTTAGCAGCTTCTCGGTTAAATTCTGGGGAGTTGCGTAAAATTTGATCGCCAACTTCAATTACCCGAAATCTGCCTTTTGCACCAATTCTATCAGCTAGTTTACAAGCTAATTCTACACCGCTGTAACCACCACCAACTATAGCGATCCGAATTTTTTCAGGATTGGTTTCTTCTATAATTTGTAAGCTTTCCTCTAGGTGATAAGCGTCTGTGATAGTACGGAAGGGATAAGCATATTCAGCAGCACCAGGAACTAAGTCTAGGGGTGTTTCTCCACCTAGTGCTAATACTAATCTGTCATAGTTGATTTTTTTGCCTGTGTGTAATTCTACTTCTTGTTTATCTGTGTCAATTTCGGCTACGGTGTCTTGATGAAAGCGTATTCCTGTACCTTGTAGGAGTTCTTGATAGGGTGGTGCTATTTCCCAGGTTTGTAGTTCCCCTGTGAGTATTTCGTAAAGTAAGGGGGAAAACAAAAACCGATCATTTTGATCCACTAAGGTAATTTCTGGTTTGCTGGAACTTTCCCAGGGTAACTTACTTAAACGTAGCGCGGTGTAGAGTCCACCGAAACCCCCTCCTAGTATACAAATTCTTGTAGTTGCTTGATTCATGATTTTTATAGATAACTAAATTGCCACAGGTTTATTTATTTTTAGTGTAATGAATTTTGAAGTCGGTTGACGCTGAAAATCTTCATTGTTATCAGGTAATGTGTCTGGGATTTAAGGTGTTTATAAGTGTTTTTGCTCGTTTAATTTTGTTTATGGTGAATCACAATGTAATATTAAGTCTAGTTATCTGTTTTCAATTACCAATTACCCATTCCCAATTACCCATTCCCAATGTTAGTTAAAAGTTGCTTTTTCTTGCCATTTATTAATAGTATTCTGACTAATACCTGGGATTTTTTCTACATCTTGCCAAGATGTAAATTTTTGTTTTTCCCTAGCAATTATAATCCGTTGAGCTAATTTTTCACCAACGCCTGGTAAACTCTCTAATTCTTTTTGTGTGGCTGTATTTAGGTTAATTTTTTGACTACTTGGGTATGAAAAAGATGATGGGGTGGTAATTTGTGGACATTGACTAATTTGTGAATCTATTTTAGATTGAATTTTTGGTGGTAAACCTGGTGTAATTGTTTGATATAAACGATTAAATTCTCTCTGAAAATGAGCCGCAACTTTTGTATTTTTAATAATTAATAATGTTTCATCATTACCATTATTTGCTGCTTCTGACCAGTTATGTGAACCTGTAATTACTGTTTGGTTGTCAATAACTGCAAATTTATGATGTAATAAATCACCGGATGCTAATTTTGGTACTCCTACGGTGGTGATAGGATTTTTCCAAGGACTATTATCTACTTCATATTGACAGTTTTCACTTAAAGCTAAACCCATCATATCTAATGCTTCACTATAGGAACGATAGGCAAATTGTGGTTCGATTAATGCTTTTATTTCTACTTTTTGAAGATGGCGATTTTTGAGGATGTTGGCAATTTGTTGATCTGAAAATACAAATAAGGCTAAATCTACATTTTTGATGGCTGTATCTAAGGTTTTACCTATTATTCCATTACTAGAATTATGCCAAGGTTGTGTAGGGGAAATAGGAGAAAAATTAACGGTAATTTGACTGTCAATTAAGTTAATTATTTGGGGTTGACGGATTGGTTTTTTTAGCCCAAATTTACTATCTGGTTTTCCCCCTGGTCCATCACCCCACATAATATTAAATTCTTCTGTAAATAAAGACGCTATTTCTGTACTTTCAATTTTTAAGAGGTTGTTAGCATTACCTAAACTTTCGGAATTACTAAAGTCTCCTGATGTGTCACTTACAGTAAAGTTAGCTGAGGTAACAATTATAAAACGGTTATCTACTACTATAAATTTATGGTGCATTAAACTACTACCAGCAGAACCATCAGCGGTGTCATCTATCCAGGGAATGTTGTTATTTTTAATGATGACTAAAGCATCACGTTGATTTATTTCTTCTGGTGTGATTTGATTGTCTTGGTTAATATCTACAAATTTCTGAAATTCATTATATCTTTGTTGTTCTCTCTGATCGAGGTTTTGAATTTCTGTGTTTGTGAAATTACTCCAAGGACGAGAATAATTGTTTTCTAATATTAATCTGACTTTAACACCCTGTTGGTGTTTTTCTGCTAATGCTTGGGCAATTCTCGGTAAGCGTAATTCTTGGATTGCGATATCTATGGTAGAGTTAGCTTGGGAAATAGTATCTATAATTTGCTGTTCTAAATTATCACCTAAGCGTTTTTTGGGACGATACTTTTCTTGGTATTCTGAAGATTGGGAATTGTTAAAATAAACTTGAATTAATGGATCTTGGGGTAATGGTGATAAGTGCTGATTTACAGGTTTTACTTGTTGACAACCAGTAAGAGTTAAGAAAAATAAACAAAAATAAAATAAATATCGAGGAGGAAGATAAATAAACATGATAATCTAATAACAATAAATCAAGGTAAAAAATCCATATTACTATTTTTCCATAAATTAGTAGTATTGACTTAAACAAGATTGATGATTTTTGATTAACGCTATTGATGCTATGCAAATATATTTAGATTACAGTGCAACTACTCCTACTCGTCCAGAGGCGATCGCCACGATGCAATCAGTTTTAACTCAGCAGTGGGGTAATCCTTCTAGTTTACATGAATGGGGCAACCGTGCAGCTTTAGTTTTGGAAACTGCAAGAATGCAAGTTGCAAGTTTAATTAATGCTACTTCTGAATCAATTATTTTTACGTCTGGAGGTACAGAAGCTGATAATTTAGCAATTATGGGTGTAGCTAGATGTTATTCTGTTCCCCAACATATTATTATTTCTAGTGTGGAACATTCCGCAATTTCTGAACCTGTGAAAATGTTGGAAAGTTGGGGATGGGAAGTTACCCGTTTAGGTGTAGATAACAAAGGTAGAGTTAACCCAGAAGATTTAAAAGCAGCTTTACAATATAATACTGTTTTGGTATCTGTGATTTATGGACAAAGTGAAGTTGGAACTATTCAACCGATCACAGAATTAGGAACAATTGCTAAATTGCATGGTGCTTTATTTCATACTGATGCTGTCCAAGTTGTTGGCCGTTTACCAATAGATGTAAATAGTTTACCTGTAGATTTATTGAGTTTATCTAGTCATAAATTATATGGTCCTGTGGGTGCAGGTGCTTTATATGTACGTTCTGGTGTGGAGTTATTACCTTTGTTTGGTGGTGGTGGCCAGGAAAATAAATTGCGTTCTGGTACTCAAGCAACTCCAATTATTGCCGGTTTTGGTGTCGCTGCGGAGTTAGCAAAAAAGGAATTAGGAATAGAAAAAGAAAGGTTAATCAAAATGCGCGATCGCCTTTTTTCTCTTTTAGCTGATGTTCCTGGGTTAATTCCTACCGGTGATCCAATTCATCGTTTACCCCATCATGTTAGTTTCTGTTTAAAATATGCTGACGGTAAAAATATTAGTGGTAAGACTTTAGTTAGACAGTTAAATTTAGCGGGAATTGGTATTAGTGCAGGTGCAGCTTGTAATAGTGGTAAATTAAATCCTAGTCCGATTTTACTAGCAATGGGATATTCGCAAACAGAGGCTTTAGGGGGAATTAGATTAACTCTAGGAAAACACACTCAAGAAGCTGATATTGATTGGACTGCAATGGTAATTAAACAGATTTTACAAAGATTGACACCAGAAAAACGGGAGCATCCCAATTTTAAAAAAATGCAGACTGAGTATCTGAAAACCCTCTTATTTCTTCTTACCTTCGTGTCCTTCGCTCCTTCGTGGTTCGTTCATTTGATGCCTTTTTTAAACTAGAAGCTCAGAAAAAAATAAACTTACACACTTGGGATAATCCCCCTGGATTCTGCTGTATTATATCTGTTGAATTTACCAATTACCAATTACCTATTACCCATTATCTATTATGGTTGATGACTACGACGAATTTCTGTAATTTGATCTGCTACATCTAAAATAGATTTAGGCATTTCTGAACCTGTGAGAATGATATCAATATGACTGGGACGTTTAGCTATAAATTCCAAAACTTCTGTTTCTGGAATTAAGCCAAAATTAATAGCTAAACTTAATTCATCCAGGACAATTAAAGAATACTTTTCTTCTGTTATTACCTTTTGGGTATGTTCCCATAAATTTAGTAATGCTTGATGTTCCGCTGCTTCCAAATGAGGAGTATCAACACAGCGTGGTAAGTCACATCTTAACCAATCTAAATTTTGACTCATGCGAATAGGTTGATCCTGTCCTTGACGAATACCACCTTTAAGAAACTGTACTATTAAAACCGGTGTACCTTGACCAGCAATTCTCAGTGCTTGCGCCATGACGCTAGTAAAAAAGTTACGATTTGGGCTAGTAAAAACTTGTACAAGCCCCTCAACAGCATAAGGTAAATTCAGACGGGAATTGATACTTGGTGTTTCTAGTTGTGCAACCATTATCAGTAAGTGTAAAAACTAAAATATTTGTTTTGAGGATGTTAACAAGAAGCAAGTCTTGTACATCTCTAGTTTATTTTATGATTAATTTGCATAGTTGAGTCGAAAAAAGGTTTTATTCTCAAAGTTAGGGAATTTTTGGATTGACATTTTTGTGATTATTGCTTACAAGTAATGGTAGCAATAAAAACAATGATAGTATAAGTGAATAAACAGGGAATTTTAATCAAATACTAAAAATGACTATCAAAATAGCTTTATGATTGAGTTTGAGTCAAAAATACAGAGAGTTGCGAGAAGATGAGGAGTACACTATTGTGAGATTGGTAATTTTAGGAGGTTCTGGATCGGGAAAAAGCACCCAAGCACAAAGGCTTTGCAAGCACTTTAATATTCCTCTGATTTCTACAGGGGAGATTTTAAGAACAGCAATTAATTGTAATCCTGCTGAAGCTGAATACAGCGAACTAAATATTTTAGGAGAAAACGCCAAACCATACATAGCTAAAGGGGAATATGTTCCAGACGAAATGATGATTGAATTTATGAAACTGCGTCTGAGTAAACATGATGTTAGTAGTGGTTGGATACTAGAAGGTTATCCACGTACAGCTTTTCAAGCGGAGGAACTAGATTTTTTACTAGATAGTTGGCAGGAAAAATTAGATTGGGCAATATATTTACAAGTACCAGAAGCAGTGATGGTGAGTCGTTCATTAGGGCGATCGCTACCGGATGATCAACCAGAAATAGTACAGCGACGTGTGGAGGTATTTTATGACCGCACTATCCCCATTTTAGAATATTATGACCGTCGTCGCCGGCTTTTAACCATCAATGGTGACAACCCACCAGAACAAGTACAGCACAATATACTAACTTTACTTGGTAATTATTCACAATCCTAATAACAACTATTATTGTAAAGTCAGAAAGGAAAAAATCTGAGGCAATTTCATGGCTTGGCAACGTCCCGATGGTAGAAACCCTAACCAACTGCGTCCATTGAGTTTTCAACCCAATTTTACCCGTTTTGCTCCTGGTTCAGTGTTAGCAAAATGTGGAGATACTCAGGTACTGTGTACAGTGACTATCACAGAAGGAGTACCCAAATTCTTAGCTGGTACTGGTAAAGGGTGGTTAACAGCAGAATATCGGATGTTACCATCAGCCACACAACAACGACAACAACGGGAATTTTTGAAATTATCGGGTAGAACCCAAGAAATACAACGTTTAATAGGCAGAAGTTTAAGAGCGGCCTTAGATTTTGATATTTTAGGAGAGCGGACTTTAACGGTAGATGCTGATGTCTTGCAAGCTGACGCAGGTACAAGAACAACAGCAATTACAGGTAGTTATATAGCTGTAGCTAATGCTATTTCTCAATTATTGCAGCAAGGAATATTAGAGCGATCGCCCCTATGTGGACAAGTTGCCGCTGTTTCCGTCGGTTTACTGGAAGGAGAAGCATTTTTGGATCTTAACTACATTGAAGACGTAGCCGCCAGTGTAGATTTTAATGTAGTTATGAATCACAAATTAGGAATTATTGAAGTCCAAGGAACAGCAGAAGAAGGTAGTTTTAGCCGTCAACAATTAAATCAATTATTAGACTTAGCAGAAACAGGAATACAAGAATTACTAACAGCGCAACGTCAGGTAATTGATGATTGGAATAATATATTTACCGATAATTCTTGAAGAGTTTAAAAATCACAACTTTCATCAAAACCAATGAAAAGATACCTAAAAGTAATCCGACTTTTTTGGACTGCGGCTATTTCCACAGAACTGGAATATCGCCTTAACTTTATCATCGCTACCATCACCAGTTTAGGAAATCTTGTAGGTAGCGTTTTTAGCTTATTTCTATTCTACCGACAAGACTATACTTTTTCTGGTTGGTCATGGGAAGCAGCATTAATAGTATTAGGAATTTTTACACTTCTGCAAGGTTTTTCCGCTTCTTTTCTCGCTCCCAATTTAAACCGCATTGTCCGTCATGTGCAAGAAGGAACATTAGACTTTATCTTATTAAAACCCATCCGTAGTCAATTTTGGCTTTCTACCCATACCCTATCACCTTGGGGAATACCAGATTTAATCTTTGGTTGTATTATCATCATTTACGCCGGTCAACGTTTGGGTTTAGGAATACAAAACTATTTATTAAGTTTATTTCCCTTATTTTGTGGTTTAGTTATACTTTATAGTTTGTGGTTTATACTCGGATCAACTACTATTTGGTTTGTGAAAATATACAATGTTACCGAAGTATTAAGAGGTTTATTAGAAGCTGGTAGATATCCAATTGTAGCTTATCCCGCAGCTTATAGAGTTTTCTTTACCTTTGTTGTTCCAGTGGCATTTTTAACTACAGTTCCCGCCCAAGTTTTATTAGGAGAAAGTTCGTTAACCTGGTTAATAGGCGCTGTATTTTTGGCTGGATTTTTATTTTTTGTTTCTACCTGGTTTTGGAGGTTTGCTTTGAGGTTTTATACAAGTGCTTCCAGTTAGGTGAAGAGAGAGTTTTAGATCCCCGACTTCTTGAAGAAGTCGGGGATCTATCTCACCTAAGTAGTTTCATATTTGATTATCTTGACAAAAATTTCTCACGTATTCTCTAAAAACAAGATGCAATTGAAACAGTATTTTCTCATTTTTGATTTTCGTCACTAAATACCTTTGCTGCAAAGACTGTAAACCATTATTGAAATCAATAATAGATAACCTTGAATGCTGTTTTAAATCTTCTCTAGTAACAGGGATATCAAACTTACTCAAACTCAATACAATATCTTTTTCTTGTGTTGCTAAACGGTTAAAAATTTCCCGAAATCGAGATTGCATTTGATTAGTAATCAGCAAATTATTTTCAGATAAAAATTCACCAACATCACCATCATAATTATTATGAATTAAACTGATAACACTTTTTAAATCCTTGAAATTACCAGCATATAAATTAATTAATTTTAACCATGATTCCTGACATTGTAAATCGCTATTTCGTAAAATATCAACATCATACAATCCTGATAGTGGTAAACACTTAATCGGATATAATTCCTGTTCTAAACATTTCATTTCTGGACATTGTTCTTGACTGATAACAATTACATGACTTTGATGTTTAAATTCAGTAATCATCGTCAAAAAATTTTGATAATCTTGATATTCAGATTTGTATTGTCCAGCAAAATTACCAGAGATAAATAGATTTTGAAAATCATCAAGAACAATTAAACATTTATGATTACAAAGAATAGAAAATAATTGTTTTAATCGTTTATCTAAAGTTTCTTCAGGTTGTTTTTGACAAACATTCAAAATATCACCAACCAGTAAATCTAAAGATTGGGGATATCTTAAACTTATCCAAATAACCACAGCAAAATTATTTAGGTTTAAATCAACAAATCTTTTAACTAAAGTAGTTTTACCAACACCATATAATCCTAATACAGAAATTAACCGAGTATTTTGTTTAAATATCCAATCAGATAGTTTTTCTAATTCTTTTTCTCGCCGATAAAAATTGATAATCTCAGGAGCAAAGGTTAAATCATAGGTAGATAAGCTAGATTCAGTATGTATATTACTTTTGACATCTGTTTGATGAGACTGATGTAATATTTGTGAACTAAAATTAAAATAAGGATTTTTGCCAATACAATAAATATTAGGATTTTGAGATGAATTAATATAATAAACCCTTTCCAAAGCAGAACAAAAATTAGATTTTTTTATATCTTCATTTAAGATATCAGATAAAAGTTGCCATAATTTAGATCCTATATCTGCTATATGATTATTAGTTAAATTATATTTGTGAGCAATATCATCATAAGATTTCCTATTCCATGTACCTTCAACAACAGCTATTTGTATATCATCTAGATGTTTTCCCGTCTTCTCAAAAACCATCTGATCAACAAATTTTACAACTTCGTCTACAGTCATAAAATGTATACATAGTAAGGGTTTAAGTAATTATAGCAAAAACCAAACCTAATTTTACCTATATTTTCCTAACTTATACATAATAGTTTATAAAAAATCTCCCAATAAAATCCTATTTTTTCCAATGGACAGATGATTATAAATTCTTTTAAAAATAGTAATTGAGTTACAAAACAAACTTAGTATTATCAATCTTTGATATTTTTCAAAGAATCTGATTATACTTTTATCCAATCAGTAGATTAACTAAAAATTAATCAAAATGTCTGAATTAAGCAGTGAACCAAAAACCATCAAAACCCCTATAAATATAGAGGTTGATACTGTAACCATAGCTAAATTTGGTCAAACAGGTACAGGAAAAACAAGCTTGTCTAATGCTTTATTTGGAGTAAATTGGTGTACAGATTATGCTGTTGCTTGTACTCAAACTGTCACAAAATACCAGGGTAAGATGTTACCGGAAATTAGTCAAGGTAAAGATTTTACCTGGCAACTTTGTGATACTCCCGGTGTCGGTGAAAGTGAATATGCAGATGAGCAGCATTTTGAGGACATTTATCAAACCTTCCATCAAGCAGATGTAATTATGTGGGTGGTTCAAGCTGATACCCGTGCATTTGCAGAAGATCAAAAAGCAATCCTCAAACTAACCAACAACAAACAAAAAGTTCCCAAGGCTCATTATGTCATAGTTTTGAATCAGATTGATCGAGTATATCCTGAAAATTGGGACACAGAAAAAAATCAACCATCACCAGAACAATTATCTCTAATTCCAGAGAAAATAGACATTGTTTATCAAAGATTTTCTCCTTACATACCCATTCAAATAGAACATATTATTCCCTGTTCCGTTGTTAATAATTATGGGTTAGATAACCTTGTCAATAGCATTAACAAATTTAATTATCTAGTCAAAACAAACAACAACTTGAATTAAAGGAGTTAGAAAAATGGGACTTTTTCGCAAAAAAGTATCACCAGAACAACAAAAAATTGTAGATAACTTACGCAAAGTTTTAGGTGATAAAGACTTTCAACTTTTTGAGCGGTTAGTGCAAGAAGAACTAGCAAAACCGCCCAAAGTAGCCATTATCGGTAAAACAGGTGTTGGTAAAAGTACCACTATTAACGCCTTATTTGGGTTACAAGAAAAAGTCAGTCACACCACACATGGAACAACAGAAGCAAACAAACAAATCATTGAATTACCCCAAGGAGGAAAATTAGAAGTCATTGATATGCCAGGACTGGGAGAAGATATAGAATTAGATGAAGAATACGCTAAAATTTACGAGCGAACTTTACCAGAAGCAGACGTTGTTCTCTATGTTATTCAAGGCAACTTAAAAGCATTAACAGAAGATCAAAAAATACTTAGAGACATTGTACAAAATGTTATGGGTAATTTAAAAGGTCGTTTAGTGGTGGGATTAAATCAAGTAGATAAAATAGGTCCCGGTACATGGAACACCAAATTTAATTATCCATCTCCTGAACAGGAAGATAATATCAATCGTCGTTGTCAAGATATCCAGAAAAAGCTAAGTTCTGCTTTATCTATTAAAGTTGAACAGGTTGAATATTACTCAGCAGAAAAACGATACAGACTTTATCATCTTCTAGCAGCAATTATCAAAGCATCCGGTAATGTTGGCTGGAAATTTACTATCAATCCTGCTGATCCTATTTTACTAGCACATCCATCTGTACAGGATTTATTGAGAAAGCAATTAGAAAGTTAAAGGATTATTTTGTCTCAATTTTTGTTTACTTAGTAAGTAATTAACAATGACACTAGATTCTCAAGAGAAAGCAATTATTGAACAAATGAGAACTTTAAAGGCTTCCCAAAATGCCAAAGGAAAATTTGATAAAGTTTGGGTAGATCACAATACTTCTCAAGATAACAAACAAGGCATGATGATTCATGCCAAATTTTCTGCAAAGAATCTGAAAGATGTTCCTTGTCGCATGGCAGTATATTTCTATTTTGATTCAGGGGAAAAACTCAAAGATTTCAATAATTCCTATCGTGCTAAAGATGGACAAGTCTCTAGTGGAGCTAACTTTAAACCAGGCTATGATAATTCAACTTATCACGATTTAGAACTATTCATGCCTTATGATGAATTACACATGGTTTCTGGAAAACATAGCCTCAAGTTCCAGCTAGGTTTATATGTTGAAAATGGTGACTTTTTTGCTTGGTCACATTATGTTCACTTCACTTACAATAGCGGAGACTAACCAATGGATTATGATGATTTAGATCCAGAAGAAAGAGAACTTCTTAAACGTTTTCGAGAACTTTCTCAATCTCAGAAAAAAGCAGTTACAGCTAGTAAAGAGTCGTTCATTAACTGGATAAAAACTTCAGTTTCGTGGTTATGGAATAAGATTCAAGGATATGCTAACGATTTATGGAGTTGGCTGAAAGGCTTATTCTAAAAACTTCAAAAAAATACTTTAAACAGGAGTAAACAATGGAATTATCAGATGAAGAAACAGAAATTATTAGACGTTATCGTAGACTTTCTGATGCAGAAAAAAAAGCCATTCTTGCCAGTGAAAACTCATTTTTATCATGGATTAAAACTGCTCTACGATGGATTTGGGAAAGAATTATTGAAGTTAGCAGTCATGAAATACTTGCTGGAATATTCCACTATTTAAGAGAGCAGTTGTTTAGTTCTTAATTGAACGAAAAAATAAACTTAGTAAATAATCAATGGGTAACTGGTTGTAAATCAATAGTCACCCATTTTAATAATATAAAACCGCCAAAACAAAAACCCCCACTTATATATAAGAGGAGGTTTTCGTATTGAATATTAGCCCTGGCATCGAGCTATTTTGGCGAGGGGCAACCCCCAGACTATCGTGGCCGCAGCAGCGTTTCACCTCTGAGTTCGGGAAGGGATCAGTG
>RDXV01000281.1 GCA_004292695.1 Nostocales cyanobacterium
ACTCCTTGATCTCCTTGATCTCCTGACTCCTTGATCTCCTTGATCTCCTCTATCAGTTATCAGTTATCAGTTATCAGTTATCAGTTATCAGTTATCAGTGGAAGAGGGGAACAGGGAACAGGGAATAGGGAATAGGTATTTTTCTTCTGACTCCTGACTCCTGACTCCTGACTCCTGACTCCTGACTCCTGACTCCTGACTCCTGACTCCTAAAAAACTAGGATTTTTTACCGAGAACCTGTGATTTGAGGGTGGAAATTTCACTGGTTAACTCTTGGCGAGAAGAAGCCTTGAGTAAGTAACGATAAATAAACCACGCGGAATAGGCAATACCTATTAACTCAAAGGTAGGCGCTACTAAAGGAATATCATTGAGAGAATCTAGTACAGCTAACAGTACCTTGACTGCTACTACTGTTGTTACTATCAAACCAACAGTTACTATTGGCTGTCTATACTGATTAAAAAACTTTCCAGCATAATCAGGGAATGTACCTAAAAACCCAGATACCTGTTTTCCATACTTCATCCATTGTTCTTGAGATTGCAAAGGAGGCTGAAGTTTAGTGATACTTCCTGTTTGGTTGTTAATATCAGGGATTGTAGTCTCTTTTGCTGTGGTTTCTGTAAATTCTGGTTCTTGCATTTTCGCTTCCATTATTTTGACAGTTGAGTTTTCTTAATTTGCACAAATCTAAATACAAGGCTGTTGAGTCAAAAAATCAACTCTTGTACTCGCATAATTAGGTTTAGGTTAAAGTTGGCTTTTATTGTCCTACAACCATAAATGCCTATTACCTCCTCTGCATCAACTACTAGGTAGAAATTCAGTAGGAGAAGAGTAGTCAAAAGGCGACAAATCCGAGAAAAATCACCATTTTGGGTTGTTTACGTGCAATTTCACGGTAATACTCAAGGTGTAATTATCTCATGCGGCCTGACTGACTCATCATTGTTATCATCCCCACACAAATTATGCAAAAAATTAATCCACCTCTGATAATTAAAAGTCTAAATGCTGATTTTACCTGATATTTAAGCTGTGTTCAGTCACATTCGTCAATTAACTGATGTCAGCATTTAGCGATCAGCCCCCAGTATTCAGCTTATTCACGGATACACCAAAAATCAATATTTGCATCATTTACTGATGAATGAAATCTTGTTGACTTCTGTCTCCTGAATTTTTATAACTGATTTACTTTGCTAGTATAGGTAGGTTAGTAATAACAATTGTCTTCACAATCGAGGATTCAAGCCAAAAACAAGAAATTTTTAGAATTTTTATATTTTTTAACAGTCTTCCCCACACCCCACCCCCTACACCCCACACCCTGTTGTGGAAATGTAAAAAATGATAAGTTTTATTACCGTTGTCAGCACTTTCTTTTTCTTGGTTACACTAAGTAAGGAGGAAATGATGATCAATCAGAAAACCAGCCAAAACTATACTTGGGTGAGTGGTAAGAAATTCCTGAAATACCAAGACAACAGCCAATCCTTGTTGACAAAATTTGGGAAAACAAAAAAGTGTCAACTCAAGAGCCAAAGATAGACGAACTCCCAACTATAGAATTTCCCTCACGTGGGAAACTTAAAGCTAGTTCATGGCGGATACATCAAAAAATCGGCTATGGCTACTTTTTGGCTATTGCTATTGGTTTTTTTGGTTCTCTCACCGGATTGGTACTGGCTAACTATTATAGAGGCAAAGAAGTTAGAGAATTTAATCAAGCTAACTATCAAGAACAGTTATTGAATGAATACAAAGATGCAGTAATTGAAACACAACGCCACAGTTTTGGGTTAGTGGCTGTACTCAATGAACCACAAAAGCTGGAAATCAGAAAAACTGAGTTACTGAATTCTTTTGATCAGGCGCAAAAGTTAGAGCCGAAAATTACGGAGTATATTAACAGCAGTCCACAAATATTAGCTGCTAATAGTGCTACATTACAAACTTTATTATTTGATTCTTCTTTTTACTTAAAAACATATATCCAAGATATCAAAACGATTTTAGGTAGACTAAAAAATAGTCAGAATCAGCCAGAAACAGTTACTGTAGTTAGGGAGCAGTTGCTGGTACTGATGGGTAGTTATACCGTTGATGAATTAGATGATTTATCAGAAAAACTCTCTAGGATTTTACACAATGCTCAAGTTCAAGAACAAGAGCGCCGACTTGATGTAGAACAAGCAAGATTTGTAGAAAGAACTATAGTTATAGCTAGTATGTTACTTTCAGTGGCGATCGCCGCTGTGGTGGCTTGGCGTACCAGTCGGGCGATCGCCGAACCTGTAATTACTGTTACCCAAGTTGCTGAACAGGTAGCAAAAAAATCTAATTTTGATCTCCGCGCTCCCATTATCAGCGATGATGAAATTGGACTGTTGGCTAAATCTTTAAATCGCCTCATTGAAAGAGTATCTGAGCGAACTAAACAACTACAACAAGCTAAAGAACTGGCAGAAGCAGCTAGTAAAGCCAAAAGTCAATTTTTAGCCAATGTCAGCCATGAATTAAGAACACCATTAAATGCCGTCATTGGGTTAAGTCAACTTTTACAAGATGATGCTGTTGATCTGGGAGCAGACAAAGATTTTATAACAGACTTAGAAACGATCAATTCTGCTGGTAGACATTTATTAGAACTAATTAACGATATTTTAGACTTGTCAAAAATTGAAGCTGGGAAGATGACACTTTACCCAGAAACCTTTGACATTATGAACTTGATCAATAATATTGTTCTCACAGTCAAACCGGCGATGGAAAAAAACGGTAACACTTTCATTTTAGACTGTGATGATAATTTAGGAACAATGTATGCTGATCAAACCAGAATGAGACAAGTATTATTTAACTTACTCAGCAATGCAGCCAAGTTTACAAGTAATGGTAAAGTAACATTAACTGTCAGATTGGAAAAAAGTCACATCAGCAAAAACACACCTTCTAGTATCATTAGCTTTACCGTCACTGATACAGGAATTGGAATGTCACCCAGTCAACAACAGAAATTGTTTCAACCCTTTACCCAAGGAGACAACTCAACAACAAAAAAATATGGTGGTACTGGGTTAGGGTTAGCTATCAGTCGTCATTTTTGCCAAATGATGGGGGGTGAAATAGTCGTTGATAGTCAAGTTGGAGTAGGTTCTACTTTTAGGGTAATCTTACCAAAGTTAGAACAACCGTAGTTTAGAATTTAGAATTTAGAATTTAGAATTTAGAATTGAAGTTTAGTATAATTTTACTTTATCTTATACACATGACCACAAATACTGATTTCATAAACCATCTTAACCCCAGTCAACGTCAAGCCGTTGAACATCAGTTTAGAATTTAGAATTTAGAATTTAGAATTTAGAATGAAGAATTGAAGTTTAGTATAATTTTATTTTATCTTATACAA
>RDXV01000110.1 GCA_004292695.1 Nostocales cyanobacterium
TAATGACTAATGACTAATGACTAATAACTAATGACTAATGACTAATGACTAATGACTAATGACTAATGACTAATGACTAATGACTAATGACTAATGACTTATTCCCATTTTCTGAATATAAGGATCGAGAAATTCTGAAGTTGATAAATTCGCTGGGTTGATAGCGATAACTTGGGGGTTTTCTTGTTGTTGTGCTAATTGGGTTTGTGTTAACCAATTATCAAATTCTTCTTGAGTGTGAACTATTACTTGAGTTCGCATCGAACCATGATAACCACCACATAATTCTGCACAAACTACGGGATATGTTCCGGGTTTTGTAGCTACAAATCTCAGTTCTGTGGGTACTCCGGGAATTGCATCTTGTTTGAGACGAAATTGGGGAACCCAGAAAGAATGAATTACATCATCTGCGGATAAATTTAATTGCACATCTGCACCTAATGGTACATGAAGATCCCCAGTTAAAATACCTGTTTCGGGATAATTAAATAACCATGCAAATTGCATTCCTTTAACATCAACTACCAAGTCTGCTGGTTTATTTTGAGTTTGAGGACTTGCACCAATACCAATATTTGCTGTTGTTAAAGATTGATGATCATGATTATTTTCATCATTCATTTCTGCGGCCATTGCAACATGACTGTGGGGATGATGACTAAAATCTAAACCACCCATTTGGTTATAAACATTAACACTGTAAATACCTAAACCAATGACAATTACTGTAGGTATTGCTGTCCAAAAAACTTCTAAAGCTAAATTACCTTCTACCGGTGTACCGTCGCTATTATCTCCAGGACGACGACGATAGACAAATAAGAAAATAATAATCGTACCTTCAACAATCAAAAACAGTGCAACAGCAATGGTAAACATGATATTAAAAAAACCGTCTACCAAAGGTGCTTGTGCTGATGCTTGAATTGGTAATAAATGATGATTTTGTCCTATCCAAATACTGATAGGAGCAATAAACATCCCCGCTAATAGTGTCCACAAAGACACAGGAACTTTTTGCATTTTTACTACCTGTTATTTATCAGTTATCAGTAATCAGTGATCAGTTATCAACGCTGATGTTTTCCTCCTGAATACTGAATTCTGCATTCTGCTGTATTACCGTTTTAGCTTGCAGCTAATCAAAAACTGCTAAACTTCCATATTTTTTTCATATCTGAATTTTGATTTTAAAGTTTATGTTAAAGTTGTATTTTCTTCCTGATGATTTTAATGCAAGTTTTCCGGTAGTCATGAAAAATCTAAATGCGTAAACAGTTAGTAAATAGTTGAAGATTAACAATTAATAGCTAGTGTTTTTGTTAATGGTGAACGTTTATAAAAATTGCCAGATATAAGAGCTAGATATAAAAAATGAGTATTCCCCTCTACAAATTAAGAAATTTACTGCTTGTATTTAATGCCCACACATAACAATGTTTATTGTTCTAATTCTGCGTGGGAATAACAATTTTTAGGACAAATACGAGAACAAGCTACACAACCAATACAATTTTCAGGATGTGCAACTACCATTACCTTTCTTTCAATTTCTTCGTCATCTTCATCTTCTACAAATTCGCCTTCTTCATTTAAGGCCATTAAACCTAAAACATTGTAACCACAAACTTTAATACATCTGCCACAGCCAATACATTTATCTTTGTCAATTTCTGTAGCAAATTTAGGTGTCCAAGTACCGCCGCCAAAAGTTACGCCTGTCAATGTCGCCATGAGTCTATCCTCAGCAATTTTGCTTACTAATCCGTTGGTGATTACTCTTAATGTTAGCCTAATATTTTGAGATTTTGGTGATAATTCTTAACTTTTTTATCAAGTTTTTATGACTTGAAAAATAATCTCAACTCTTATATCAAATCATCTAATTAATTTGCACTAATTTATATATCAATCTTCCGCAAAACACTTATTTTGTAAGGCTTTAAATAATTAATTTATCGTTTTTAATTTTCGTACCTTGATATTATTTATCAATAAAATATCTATATTAATGAGAGATAATTCTAGAATGTCCATAAATATCGTATATTGAGATACTAAACTTTTTTGATTTCATTATATGCAAATATCTATACAAAAACTATATTTATATCTAAAAGTAAAACATAATTTATATTTTGAGTAATTACTGTATTTATAAACATTTTTATGATTTTTAGATGTTCCCAAAAAACAGTTTATGTAATGATTTCCTGTCATAGCCAAACATAAATATTAAGAAAATTCCCCAGGCTCATTCTGAACAAACTTAGCTAAATCTTTATGAAAAGTATAGTTAATGAAGAAGCCATAAAGCCTTAATTTTAAGGTCTTAAATAAGCGAACAGTAACAACTGATCACTGATCACTGTTAACTGATAACTGATTAGTAAGGTGAGAAGAATTTTTCTTGTCATGGAGATAATTTGGTAACAAGTTATGAATCAAGAGGAGCATCACGGGGAGACTTACACCAAACATCTCAGCAATTAGACTAGGAAGAAGCCTTATGCCTTATACAATTCCTACGAAAATTTGCGCTGGATGTGATCAATGCCGCCCCAAATGTCCTACGGGTGCAATCAAAAAAGAAAATGATGAATATTGGATTGATCCTTGTCTTTGTAACAATTGTGAGGGTTATTATCCAGAGCCACAATGTGTAATTGCTTGTCCTACAAATTCTCCTCAACCCTGGCAAGCAAAAAGAGGTAGATCCAAATTAGAAGCACGAGAACCTACCAGTGCTTATTTATTTTCTAATGGTAAAAATAACTGCTTTGCTTCGGCAATAGTTATTTGGGAAGCCTGTAATCTACTTGCACAACGTAAATCATTACCTTGGGAACAAGATGAAAATGGCAATTTACACTACAGACGCAAAGTTAATCAAGGTCGCGCTACAGTTTGTTTCCATATCCAAGATCCATTTCAAGAAAGTAACTTAGCTCAAAATTTACAAGTAGTAGAAAACTTTGATTTGCGTGCAGCTTGTATTCATTTAATTTTTGCTGCTCATGCTACTGCTGTAGATAAACCTTGGGAGGAGGAATTTGTTATTGATGAACGTCAAATTGAGAAATATTTGGGTTTGGAAAAACGCAAGGATCTCAATAAAACTACTAAGATATGTCTGATCAAAAACATCGTTCAACAGGCTTGTTCTCTCCTAGTTTCTATTGACTGGCCACAAAGAGGTAGAGTTCCTGGTTTTTCTATTGAAAATTGCCCTTTGTGGAATTTGACAGAGGTAAAACATCATTTTCAGGAAGATAACCAAGGGTGTAAATATTTGATGGGTTTGACTTTGAAGGTTAAAGCCGGTCTTTGGGCGCGACATTTTTTAAATAAACAAGGTTCTCAAGATCGCACTGGTTTCTATCAATATGGTAGTCTTCCAAAAACTTTGTTAACTACGGTGATGAGTTTGTGGCAGCAACATGAAGGTGCTGTTAGATTAATGTTATGGTTACTTTTTAAAACCAAAATGGGTAGGGAACAACGTATTACTGTTCCTACTTTAATGCGTGTTGCTTATGGTGAGGAAAAAGTTACTTTAGCTGCTACTCACCGGGATGAAAGAAAACGACTTTTGCGAACTTTTGAAAATGATTTGGAGGTTCTCAATCACTATGGTATTAAGGCTAATTTTGATCCCGTTACTTACCCTCCAGAAATTCAACCTTTATGGGCTAAATTAATTGATATTCCTGAAGATCCTGATGAGGCTTTAGAATTTTGGATCAATGATGGTGGTGGTGATCATCGTTTAACTGATTCTGGTCCACGTGGTAAGTGGAATCTGTTGATGAATGCCAGAATTTGTGCTTTTGATTTACCTCCAGAATGGGAACATTTCAATTCAGAAACTAAGTCAAAAAAGCAGCGTAATATCACTAATAAACGGGTGATTAAAACTGCTGAAAATTTAGTAGGTGAACAGGTTGTGGAGGCTAGAAAAAGTATTAATATTTCCCAACGAGAGTTAGCTAAGTTGATAGGTAAAAGTCAAAGTTGGATTAGAGATGTGGAAAATGGTCGCCTCAAGCCTAAACCGGATGATCAAACTTTGTTACGGAGGATTTTAAATATTCTCTAATTCTATTTCTCTAATTCTATATTTTGGTGCGTTATTATTAATGCACCTGAAAAATATCTCAGTATTTCACGCAAAGTCGCAAAGTCGCAAAGTTTTCAAAATATGGTTTCAGCATAAGTCTATTTTATTAATTCTTACTTTATTAGTATAAATGTCTCATCAATCAAGAATTTTCCTTTATATTTTCTTAATAATTAATTGAGAATTATTTCTATTTATTTACGGTATTGCAATACTTTCAGCGATTTGGTATGATTTAGTAGGATTTGTAATTTGGGTTATTGTATCTATCGCTAAAAGGTGGTTGCTGATAAGGTTTCCCAAACATGAGAGTACAAGGGTTTCGGAAATTGCAACTCTGAGAATTTTACAAAACTTAAAACTTTTCTCTTCCTCATCGAAAACTATTTTTGCCAAAAATTGATGATGTTATTTGCTGGCTGGATTTTCAGCTATTGACAAATTTAGTATTTTGTGTTATTTGAGGTATACTGGCAATTCTAAATTCTTCATTCTAAATTCTTCATTCTAAATTCTAAATTCTCATAATTCATAATTAGTAATTCGTTAATAGTCTTACGGTTCAGATAATCTCTGTTAATTAACCGTGATGCTTTCACCCGTTCGATGTGATAACCTTGATAAGCAACTTCAAAGAAATCATCATCAAGGTTGTGGTTTTTAGGATCTGAATTACTCAACATTAAAAAAGCACCTTTTTGATCTGCACGTTGAAAAAAATCTCTTAGTCTGATTTGTTCATCATCATTAAATATTTGTTGTGAATAAGCTGTAAAATTAGCAGTTTTAGTTAAAGGACGATAGGGAGGATCGAGATAAATAAAAGTTTGACTGTCTATTAAATCTTCCCATTTACTGAAATCTTGGTGACGAATTTCCACATTTTGTAAAATTCGGGATACAGCTTGTAAATTCTGAATGTCGCATATTTTCGGGTTTTTGTATTTTCCCACTGGTACATTAAATTCTCCTTGGGAGTTTACCCTAAACAAACCATTAAAACAGGTTTTGTTTAAAAAAATGATTTGTGCTGTTCTTGCTAACCACTGAGAGTTAAACTTGTGATAGTCTAGTTTGTCTCGGTGAAAATTAAACTGAGTTCTAACTTGATAAAAATATTCTTTTCTCTTATTTTCATTTAGGGATAGATATTCCTGTTCAAAATTATTCAATAATTCAATTAAATCATTAACATAACCTTGAATAGTTTTATAAGCAATCACTAATTCTTTATTGACATCAGAAATATAAAATTCCCGGACTTGATAATTATTAGCGATGTGAAAAAAAACTGCACCTCCACCCATAAAAGGTTCTATATATTTTTTGATTTTACCGTTAATTAATTGTTGAGGTAGGAAATGATTAATTTGTGTTAATAATTGAGATTTACCTCCTGCCCATTTTAAAAAGGGTTTTGCTGTTTTTTGAGAGTGAAGATGTATTTTAGTAGTAGAAGTCATTGTTTAAATGAAAGGGAACAGGGAATAGGGAACAGGTAATAAGTTGAATTTTTACTGTAACCTGTAACCTGTAACCTGTCACCTGCTTCCGTTAAAGCAGTTTAGTTAATAAACTATCCGCTAAATCAGATAATTCCAAATTACAACTATGGAGATAACGAAAGAGAATTTCTTGGATAGCAGATAGTTGATCATCTACCCTAGTAATTCGTAAACATTCTTCTAAGTCTACCGCTAAATCAAATAATGGTTTATCTGCTAAATGATTTCTGATTTCCATAGCAACATCATCATTACTAATCAGAAATTCTTTAATAGTATCTAATAGAGGACTACTTAATATTTCATCATTACCCCAAGTTTCTAGCCAATCTCCATCTACATCTTCTACATAAAGATGAACATAATTTACCCCATATTCTAGCCAGTCTTCCTGCATTTTACGGGCTGCTGCTAAAAGTTCAGCAAATTCATCAACTTGAGTAATGCTGTTCATTGTTGTTTGGTTAAGCATAAATGCTGTTGTAAGCAGATAACTATGTAAGCAAAAGGTGAGCAAAAATTCCGATTTTCAATGTTCAGATTTTGTGGTTAGGAAAAGTTGATATATTTCCCTTCCGAAAGATGATCACTGTTGTACAGTACCACGTTAACTAATTGGTGGATAAAGCCTATCTCACCGGGGTTATAACTAAGGAATAATCCTCTTTCTATCTGCCACATTTGGAGTGAATTTTGCCACTTCTCATATTTTTTTCCATGAAGTTCTTCACTGACACTGGTAACTTGAATACAAAGCGGTTTGTGTTGATGATTACTGACAATTAAATCTGTTGCCATCGAAAGGTCAGCTATATAACGCTGCCAAAATTTACCTTCTCGACGTACAATAGATTGCGCTATTAATTTAATAATATCATCATCTAACTGATTAAATTCTCCTGCCATCATTTTTTTCTTCCAAATATAAAATTTGGCATCTGTGGAGTTTATCCACTTGGGGAATAAGTATCCATACCAATACCTTTCATTAGCTGTCATTTGGTTAAATTTTTCTTGTCTTGCGGCTACGGTTGGTAATGATTGAATGAATAACCAAATTGTGGAATCAGTAATTATTTCTAAAAGAAAGGCTAAGACAAGCGGTTTAGCATTGAGAGAACCAGGGCGGGTATATTTTACCCAGCGATTAATTTCGGTTAATCTTTTGGCTAATTGGGGGTCTATCACCGAGGCTTTCTCGATGAGTGATGTTAATTTCTCCTTGATCTCTTTTGCTTGCAAACTCTGCCCTACTTTTCGGTAACTAAAAGTGTTTGTTAATTTTTATTTTCAGGACTTACGCAAAATACCGTTTAAAACCTAATTCCTTTGTATTTTTTAAGGCTATGCGGTTAGTTATTTTGGGACTTGTGCGTAAGTCCTCAGTTGGTAAAGTAAGTATCTCATACTCAGGTATAAAAATTTGACTAAAAAGGGATTTTTCAGAAGTATTGACTGTTTGTGTTGTCTATCTTAGAATTTGACTTTTACAATTTTAATAACAGCGAAGT
The DNA here is from genome assembly GCA_004292695.1 of Nostocales cyanobacterium. Classification (GTDB taxonomy): domain Bacteria; phylum Cyanobacteriota; class Cyanobacteriia; order Cyanobacteriales; family Nostocaceae; genus Okeanomitos. The sequence goes on from RDXV01000110.1 coordinate 7,140, forward strand.
TTTACCTGATTAGCTGTGCAACACATCTAAGTGCTAGACCACACAATATTATCTTACCCTTTTATTCCGATACAAGATATACAAAGTTTCAGTTTCTCAATTATATTTAATATTTCCTTTAGATTTACATTGTCCTCTAGGTACGTAAACTAAGCTTCATAAAAATCTGTGCCGGGTTTGTCATAAGTTTGGTAACAATGATTCTTAGTTACAACATTAGTTACAACATTGTTTAGATCACTATGTCTCAACCAACGATAGAATCTATTCTCCAGGAAAAACGCCTGTTTAATCCACCTACCGGGTTTTCCCAAACTGCTCATATTCAGAGTATGGCAGATTATCAGCAACTTTACGAGACTGCCAAAGCTGATCCTGAGAAATTTTGGGCAGATTTAGCCAAAAAAGAGCTACATTGGTTTAAAAATTGGGATAATGTCCTAGATTGGCAACCCCCGTTTGCGAAATGGTTTGTCAATGGCCAGATTAATATTTCTTACAACTGTTTGGACAGACATCTGGAAACTTGGCGCAAAAATAAGGCGGCTTTAATTTGGGAAGGTGAACCGGGAGACTCCCGCACTTTAACTTATGCCCAATTGCACCGAGAAGTTTGTCAATTTGCCAATGTTCTCAAACAGTTGGGTGTGCAAAAAGGCGATCGCGTGGGAATTTATATGCCCATGATACCAGAGGCTGCCATTGCCATGTTAGCCTGTGCCAGAATTGGTGCGCCCCATAGCGTTGTTTTTGGTGGTTTTAGTGCTGAAGCTCTACGCGATCGCCTCAATGATGCCCAAGCAAAAGTAGTAGTTACCGCTGATGGAGGCTGGCGTAAAGATGCCATTGTAGCCCTGAAAGAACAGGTAGATAAAGCCCTTGCTGAAGGTGCAGTACCCAGCGTCACAGATGTTTTAGTAGTACAGCGTACAGGTCAAAAAACCCACATCGAACCAGGTAGAGACCACTGGTGGCATGATTTACAAAAAGGAGTCTCCGCAGACTGTCCCGCTGAAGCAATGGACAGCGAAGATATGCTCTTTGTTCTTTATACCTCCGGTAGTACGGGTAAACCCAAGGGCGTAGTACACACTACAGGCGGTTATAACTTATACAGCCATATTACCACAAAATGGATCTTTGATTTACAGGATACAGATGTATATTGGTGTACTGCTGATGTGGGTTGGATTACTGGACATAGCTATATAGTTTATGGTCCCCTTTCCAATGGTGCAACCACTGTAATGTATGAAGGTGCGCCCCGTGCATCTAACCCCGGTTGTTTTTGGGATGTGATTGAAAAATACGGTGTCACGATTTTTTATACCGCTCCCACCGCCATTCGTGCCTTTATTAAAATGGGCGAACATCATCCCAAAACCCGCAATCTTTCATCTTTGCGATTGTTGGGTACTGTCGGTGAACCCATCAACCCCGAAGCCTGGATGTGGTATCATAAAGTTATCGGTGGTGAACGTTGCCCCATTGTTGACACCTGGTGGCAAACGGAAACCGGTGGCATTATGATTACACCCCTACCCGGTGCAATTCCCACTAAACCCGGTTCTGCTACCCGTCCCTTCCCCGGTATTATTGCAGACATAGTTGATTTAGAGGGTAATTCCGTCCCTGATAACGAAGGTGGTTATTTAGCGGTACGTCATCCTTGGCCGGGAATGATGCGGACTGTGTACGGAGATAATGAACGTTTTCGTCGGACATATTGGGAACATATTCCGCCCAAAGATAGTAAATATACGTATTTTGCTGGCGATGGTGCAAGAAAGGATGAAGATGGCTATTTTTGGGTCATGGGTCGTGTGGATGACGTGTTGAATGTCTCTGGACACCGCTTAGGAACAATGGAAGTAGAATCTGCTTTAGTTTCCCATCCTGCTGTTGCTGAGGCTGCTGTGGTGGGTAAACCCGATGAGTTGAAAGGTGAGGAAGTTGTAGCTTTTGTGACTTTGGAAGGCAGTTTTCAACCCAGTGAGGAGTTGAGTAAGGAACTGAAGAAGCACGTTGTTGAGGAAATTGGGGCGATCGCCCGTCCTGGTGAGATTAGATTTACTGATGCTCTGCCTAAGACAAGATCAGGAAAGATTATGCGGCGGTTGTTACGGAATTTAGCCGCAGGTCAGGAGGTGTCGGGGGATACTTCTACTTTGGAAGATCGCAGTGTTTTGGATAAGTTGCGAGAAGGGAATTAATTTAGGTTAGCTTCGCGCAATCTCCGTCAGGAGATCCCGCAGGGTAGGAGCTAAGGAGCAAAGACGCAAAGTGTTTTTTGTGTCTTTGCATTTTCTACTAGGTATAGAGGATTTTTATATTTTGTCTGTGCAAATAAATTTATTAATTCTTCTTAGTTAGTTGCTTAGTTATATTTAGATATTTAGCGTAATTTTTGGTATTATATTGTAAATTGTACTCATATATACATAATTTTGTATGGCAACTGCACCAAGAATTGAATCGAGTAATTTGAGCATCGCCGATTTATTTAGAGAGTTTTATTCTGTACCAGACTTCCAAAGAGAGTATGTATGGGACAAGAGCAACGTCGAAAAATTACTTCAAGATATAGTGTTTGAGTTATATGATGAAGGTGATCCATTAGAAGATGCTGAATATTTTTTAGGTTCTATTGTTGTATTCCGAGATGAAACAGGCACTTCTCAGTTGATTGATGGCCAGCAAAGATTAACAACTATTTATTTAACTTTTTGTGTTATTCGGGATTATATTAGTGAATTTAGCCAAACTTCCAAGGCCGTAGAAAATTTAATTGCTGGGGTAGCCCAAGATATAAAAACTGGCGAAGATATTAATAAGTATAGATTAACTTTGCAATATGGAGATGGTGCTGAAGTATTAGAAAGAATTGCCTCGAAAGCCACTCCAGTAGAGAAAATAGATATACAAACTTCTGCTTCCGCCCAACGTATCGTTGAAGCTTATCAAATAATAAAAGAATTTTTATCTGAGATGTTTCTAGAAAGTTCAGATAAAATTAAACAATTTTCTTCTATTTTTAGTAATAAAGTAAAATTAATTAAAATAGAAACACCCAATCTTAGAAATGCTCTAAAAGTATTTGAGACAATTAATGCTCGTGGAGTTGGTCTTAGTTCTTTAGACCTATTAAAGAATTACTTGTTTATCAATATATCAAATCAATCTACTAAGACTAATCCAAAAATGTATTGGGAAAAATTAAAAAAACAATGGGATAAACTTACAAAGATATTACATAGTTGTGGAGAATATCCTATGCAATTCTTACGGTATTATATTATGTCTAATTATGATATAAATTTACAAAATAGCTTTCCAGAAGAAGCTGTATATGAATGGTTCGTTGAAAATAGTAAAGATCATAGGATTAATGAAAATCCTTTTAATTTTGTGGATCATTTAGTTAGCACAAGTGAATATTATGCAAAATTTAAGAATGGAAATAATCCAGATGGAACAACTAACCCTCATTTGAAAAACATAAAACGTCTTCAAGGTAGGTATAGTCAACATTTTGTATTATTACTCTCAGGAAAACATCTTAATAAAGATTTATTTACAGAGCTTTGTCACCAGATAGAAAACTTATTATTTGTATATACAATTACTCGTTCAACTCGCAAAGATGTGAATATGATTCGCACATTTTCGTATTGGAGTAAGGAGTTAAGAGAAGTCAGAACATCAGAGGATTTTAAAGTCTTTATTGAAAAACGATTTAAAAGTGAACTAGCTTCTTTTTCTCTAGATTTCGACCTTGCGTTTAGAGGATTAACAGAATCTAAAATAGCAAAATTTCGTATGCGTTATATATTAGCTAAGTTAACTCAATTTGTTGATGAAGAAGCATACAGTAATTCAAATCAACTAGAATGGTATTTAAATAAATCAGTAACTATAGAACATATTTTACCAAAATCTGGAAAAGAGAATAATAAACAGGAATTTGATAAACCAACAGAATATGATACATATGTTGAAAAATTGGGAAATTTAGTCCTTTTGGAGAAAACAATTAATAGCTCAATTGCAGATAATACATATCATGCAAAGAAGAATGGATATAGAGAATCACAACTGCTGTTAACACGTTCCCTTGTAGAAACACCTAACGTTGGAAGTGATACACAGTTAAATCGTACTGTAAAATATCTCCATCTTGACCATTTTGAAGTTTGGAATTCCGTAGATATAGAGAAACGTCAAGAAATGCTAACGCATCTGGCCAGACAAGTTTGGGGTTTAGAAAGTTAGTATAATGCGTTTCCTATCTATAGCAATCCGATTTGAGTTATGAATAAATAGTACAAATGATTTGCTAAAGTTAGGATACTCAAAGTCTTAATCTAGTTCGATTTGCGCTAATAGTAACTATGATCTAATCTTTCTATTTTTACCAGTGAAGCATCATAATCAATTGTCAGAATCAGGATGTTCAGGATTTGAGGATTTATAGGATATGATTGAATGATTTTTTTTAAATTTAACCCATCTAAAAATTACCATCCTGTACATCCTTAAATCCTGGTTATCCTGATTCTTTAAGTTCTCAGTTTACTGATCAACAATGGAGATAAAAAATGCAAACAGAATCAAATTGGTACGTTGGTTTACGTGCAGAAGCTTTAGCAAAAGTTTATTTAACCCGTCGTGATGATTTGATTATTTCTGAGCAACAACAAGGTGCAGGAAATTTAGATTTTTTATTGAAAATCACTAAAGATGGTAAAGATAGCGGTAGAATGTTTGGTATAGAATTAAAAGCAACAGCTTCTAGTTCTGACTTAATTCAGGAGCAATATTTTTTTAAAGTTAGGCATCAAAAATATAATTTTAATATCAGTTTTTTCAAAGATTTACCATTTCCAATGTGTTTATTTTTCTTCACAGTAGATAATGATAAAGGTTACTATAAATGGATTTTAGAGCCTGTCGTCAAAGATGATAACAATGTGGCTTTGAAAATTAATGAATATGAGGAGTTAAAACTACTGAATGATGAAGAAATAGATAATATTATTATGATGGTTAATAACTGGTATGATCATAAGAGTAATCTCATAAAATCTTAAATGACCACAAATCAGGAATACATTATATGCAAGTAAGACAAGAAATTTTTGATACCTATTGGCGATTTGCTGCTATGCGTCAGGAAGTATTTTTTAATAAACTTAAAAATGTACCTCCTCCTTGGACGAGTGATCCTATTCTTAATACTTATAAATTTTGTAATGCTTATCGAGTTAGTGATCGGGTTTCTCAATATCTGATTAAGAATGTTATTTATGATGAAAATAGAAGTAAAAATGAAGAAGAAGTTTTATTCAGAATTTTACTATTTAAAATTTTTAATAAAATAGAAACTTGGGAATATTTAGAAACCAAAATAGGAGATTATATTACACTTACTAATTTTAATTTAGATACATATTCAAATATCTTACAAGAAGCTATGGATTTGGGATATGTGATTTATACAAGTGCCTATATGTCCTGTGCTAGTAAAGAGTTTGGTTATGATAAAAAACACCAAAATCATTTGGCATTAATTGATAAAATGGTTTGTCAAGATAGGGTAATTAATTCCATAGTCAAAGCTAAAAGTTTGGAACAAATTTTTCAAATTCTTGAATCTTATCCATTATTAGGTAAGTTTATGGCTTATCAATTAGCGACAGATATTAATTATAGTGAAGTTATCAATTTTGATGAAAACAATTTTACTATAGCAGGACCAGGAGCAGAACGGGGTATTAATAAATGTTTTATTGATACTCAGGGAAAAAGTTATGCTGATGTAATTTATTGGATGACAGAAAATCAAGAAAATGAATTTCAACGTTTAGGTTTAAATTTTCAATCTCTTTGGGGTCGTCCACTCAAAGCTATAGACTGTCAAAATCTTTTCTGTGAAACTGACAAGTATTGTCGAGAAGCATTTCCTGGTTTAAAGAGTAACCGTAAAAAGATTAAAGCTAAGTTTACTCCCACTCCTCAACCAATTGATTATTTTTATCCTCCTAAATGGGGTATTAATGATCAGGTTCAAGAAACGTTAGCACAGAGATTACCACCGTTAGAAATTGTTGATATACAGGATAATTGTCAGCAGTTATCTTTAGAATTAGATACTTTTGTCAACACTCAATCTGAGATATCAGATACTTTATCAAAATTGCATCAACAATATAAGCAAGAAACGCAGAAGAAAAAATCAAAATCTTTGCAAAATACAGAGTTAGAAAAATCTCAACAGTTGTGCCTTCCTTTTTAAGGTCTTCTAGTATTTATAAATCAACAGTAATTTAGGGTAAAACATGAATAAGAAAAGAAAACCAGGATATGCTAAGTTCGATTATAAAGATCCAAAGAAGAGAAAATATCGCTATTTACTACGGCGTATATGGGATGAAAATTTGCCGCAAGTTACCTTTGTAATGCTTAACCCAAGTACGGCTGGTGCAGGGGAAGAGGAAAATGATCCCACTATCAATAAATGTATTCAGTTAGCTAAGTCTTGGGATTATGGTTCTCTTGAAGTGGTTAATTTATTCGCTTATATTACTCCAAAACCCAATGAACTTAAGAAAGCACTTAACAAAGGAGATGATCTTGTAGGACACAGAAATAATCTTTATATTCAATCAGCTGCACAACGCGCTGAATCAATTATTGTGGCATGGGGAGGTTGGCTTGGTAATGTGAGTGCGACTAAATATCCTAGAATTAAAAACCGTCCAGAAGAAGTGCTAAATCTAATTTCTTGCAAGACACTTTACTGTCTTGTTGATGGTATTAGTAGTGATTTAACAACAAATGGACATCCACGCCACCCATCACCACGCAATAAAAAAAAACCTATTATAGGTAGAAAGCCTTATTATCTATAATGGGACTTCTAAATAATAAATTATCGAATTAATTTTGGATGGTGCGTTACGCTGTCGCTAACAAACCCTACAGGATTGGAAATTTAAGGAATTGTGTTATGAATTTTTCCGAATATCAAAAACAAGCACTAAACACAGATCAAATTCCTGCGGTTGAAGGTACTGAATTAATCATACCCCTATTAGGTTTAGTAGGTGAAGTTGGTTCATTAATGACAGAATATAAAAAACATTTACGTGATGGTGAAGCACACCAATTATTTAAAGAAGGAATTGCAGAAGAATTAGGAGATATGCTTTGGTATATTTCCAATATAGCCAGTAAATTTAACCTCAATTTACAAGAAATAGCAGAAGATAATTTAATAAAGTGTAATGACCGTTGGGGATGGAGAGATTCAACAGAAACAGATAATAAAAATACAAGTTACATATTTGATAATGAATTTCCAGAACATGAAAGTTTACCACGACAATTTGAAGTAGAAATTACAGAAGTCAGCAAAGATAATTCCGTGAAAATGAAAGCATTTATCAACCAAGAACAGGTAGGAAATGACCTCACAGATAATTCCTATAAAAGTGATGGATACCGCTTCCATGATGTTTTTCATTTTGCTTATGCTGCTGTTTTAGGTTGGTCTGTAGTTACTCGCAGTATTTTAAAACGTAAGCGCAAAAGTAATCCTCTTATTGACGAAGTTGAAGATGGAGGTCGTGCAGTAGCTATTGAGGAAGGAATAGCAGCACTTGTATTTAGCTATGCTAAAGATCACGGTTTTTTAGAAGGTGTTTCAACTTTAGATTATCAACTATTGAAGACTATTAAAAATATGACATCTCATTTAGAAGTTTCTCGTTGTTCGCTAGGAGATTGGGAGAAGGCGATTTTAATGGGTTATGATGTTTGGAGACAAGTAGAGAAAAATCATGGAGGAAAGGTATTTGTTGATCTTGATGCACGTTCGATTACTTATCAAAGAGGAGTCAGTTAAACTCAAGCAATAAATCTATTTGCTCTTTAACATCTTTATAAATACAATATTAATGTAACAATATATTCTGGAACAAAAAATGAGTTTTTGGTCATCGCAAACCCTGCGTTCTCGTCTTCCTACTTTAATTGAACCGTTTAATGCTGACCAAATAGAATCTGCATCTTATGAATTGTGTTTAGGGGAAGAAGTTTATATTTCATCTCTTCCTGATACACCTGTAAAAGAACGTAAGAAAGTTATTCTTCGTGAAAAAGAAACTGTTTGCATACCACCAGGACAATTTGCATTCTTAATAACTTCCGAAATAATTAAAGTTCCAAAAAACTCAATTGCATTTATTTCAATTAAATTTAAATTTAAATCACATGGATTGATTAATGTTTCAGGTTTTCATGTAGATCCAGGCTATGATGGAAAATTAATTTTTGCTGTCTATAATGCGGGATCTCTGAATTTTCATGTAGCAAGCGGTGAGAGGATTTTCGCTATATGGTATGCTGATTTAGATCAGGAAGATGAAAATTCGAGAAATAAAAATGGCTATAATTCAATTCCCACTGATTTAATGAATAGTCCTGATTTAGTTTCTTCTCTTCCTTATTTAAAAAAACGTTTGGATGAACTGGAGAAAAAAGTAGAGAGTTATTCTGTGAAACAGGCTATTACATTTGCCATTTCTAGCGCAGTTTTGCTTGCTTTTGCAAAGCCAATAGCAGAGATATTTATACAGCCATTACTCAATATAGTTAAATCTTCTCTTACCATGTATTAATTTTCAATTAGCGAGATGAATCTAAGCTATCGCTATGATTGATAAGATGATATAAGTCAAGAAATAAACGAGGTAAAGTCATGACAGTAAAAGAAGAACTCATCAAAGAAATTACTCAAGCACCGGATTTTTTAATCGAAGAAGTCCTAAATTTCTTACTATTTATTAAAAACCGATTTAAGCAAAGAACTTCAGAAACTCAAACTGAAGATATTACCAATAACTTATCATCTCCATCTTTTTTAAATTTTGTTGATGATATTACTAGCCAAATTCCTCAAACAGAATGGGAAAAACTACCATCTGATATGTCAAAAAATTTAGATCACTATTTATATGGTTTACCCAAGAGTGAAGAATGAAAAAAGTATTTGCTGATACAGGTTATTGGATTGCTCTACTAAATCCTAACGATGAATTGCATCTGAAAGCCAGAAGTGTGACTGCATCTTTATTACCTAATATACGTATAGTCACAAGTGAAATGGTATTTACTGAATTGTTAAATGCTTTTTCTAAACAGGGAATTCTTTTAAAAAGAGCAGCAATTAGTTTAATTAATCAATCTTTTAGTAACCCTAATATTGAGATTGTTCCCCAAACGAATGAACTTTTTATCAGCGCACTAGAATTGTATAGCGAACGTCTAGATCAAGGTTGGAGTCATACAGACTGTGCTTCATTTAAAATTATGGAGATGCAAAATATTTCAGAAGCTCTTGCTTATGATAAACACTTTGAACAGGCAGGTTTTATAGCTTTGTTGCGGCATTAAATTTTTAGATACTTTAGGTTTTTCCAGAATCTGTTATTTTAGTATTTGTATTTGTCTGAATCAGGATATCCAGGATTTGAGGAATTACAGGATTTTGATTTCATTTGTGGTGTACTAATATTTTAATTTGTCAGAATCAGGATGTCCAGGATTTGAGAATTTACAGGATGTTATTGAATAATTGTTTTTTGGATGTTGGGTATTTTTCAAGATGTTGTTTGATGATTGTTTTTGAAGAATTTCAACCATCTAAAAATTACCATCCTATACATCCTTAAATCCTGGTTATCCTGATTCAGACAATTATTAAAACGTTCCTTTCAAAGCAGCATAACTCAAAGTAATAATAATGGGTAAAATGATCGGAATCACAATAATTAATCCCATTTTACTAATCCTAATTTCTTGACCTTCTGATTTAAACAGGGCAATTACAGCAGCACTAGCAATAAACACCCATAAAAAACCAAAGATCATAAAAATAGTATATGCTGAATCATTCATCTTTTCGCCACCCGTGATAACAAAAATAAACCCACAACCAAACCAAATAAATTCGGCAACCAAGCACCCACAATAGGAGAAAGAATTTCTGCTTGTGCCAGCGCCCCAGAAACAGATAATAATAAATAGTAAGCAAAAATCACAATTACACTAATCCCAAAACTCGTACCTCTTCCTGTACGTTGGGGAATAGTTCCCATCACCGAACCTACTAAACCGAAAATAATACAAACAAAGGGAAAAGCGATTTTCTGTTGAATACGTACCTCTAATTTTCTAATCTTTTTGCGATCACCCGCTAATTTTTCTATCTCCAATTGTTGCAAAGCTTGAGAAATATTCATTTCCCCATAGTCACGGCTATTTTCAGCCACATTTAAAGGAGTACGTGGTAACTGCAATTGTTGATGTTCAAATCTCAAAATATTGCGATAAGAACGATCCGGTGCTACTAAATAAATTGTACCATTATAAAAATCCCAAACTTGATCACCAGGATTCCATTGTGCAGATTCAGATACCAAAATTTGATTTACTCCTGCCTGGGAACGATCAATAATAGTTAAACCCTGCATTTGTTTTCCATCAAATTGATCCGCATAAAACAACCGTGATAAAACTTTAGTTGTACTCCCATCTTTTTCTTTGATTTCTTTATATTCAGGATAGTAAATATTCTGTTGTCTAAAAGCAGGTTTTTCTGATTTTAACGCCTGTTCTAAAGTTCTGGTAGCTTCATAATTTGCCGCTGGTGCTATTTGTTCGTTAAATACATAAGTCATTCCCGTGACTAAACTACTTAATAACACCGCAGTAAATACCATTCTATAAACACTTACTCCACATCCCCGTAAAGCAATTAATTCACTTTCACTAGATAATTTACTATAGGTCATTAAAGTAGCCAACAAAGTGGACATGGGGAAAGAATAAACCATCACATAGGGCAACTTTAATAAAAATACTTTCAGAGCAATTTCTAATGGTAATCCAGATTCTACAACTTTTCTGAGTAATTCAAATAAGCTATCAATAGCTAAAACTACAGAAGTAAAAGCCCCAACACCAAATAAGAATAGAGGTAACAATTGCATCGCCAAATAGCGATCCATAATTGAAAAAGGCAGCAGTGAACTCAAGCTGTAAAAGGGTTTAAATTGTTTAGATATCATATCAGTTATCAGTTATCAGTTATCAGTTATCAGTTATCAGTTATCAGTTATCAGTTATCAGTTATCAGTTATCAGTTATCAGTTATCAGTTATCAGTT
>RDXV01000111.1 GCA_004292695.1 Nostocales cyanobacterium
CTGGGAAGTCAAAAGTCAAAAGTCAAAAGTCAAAAGTTAAGAATTTAATTGTCTGAATCAGGACACCCGCTGGGAAGTCAAAAGTCAAAAGTCAAAAGTTAAGAATTTAATTGTCTGAATCAGGATGTCCAGGATTTGAGGATTTACAGGATGTTGATTTGGTGACGGTAAAATCAAAAAAGGCGGTATAATACCGCCCAGTAACATTAATATAAAATTAATGAAAACAGACACTATATTTTACCGCTTATTTCAAGAAATACCAAGTATTTTTTTTGAACTTATAGATGAATCTCCCGCACTAGCCGAAAATTATGAGTTTGCATCTATTGAAGTTAAACAAACAGCTTTTAGAATAGATGGAGTCTTCTTACCTCAAGAAAGTACAGAAGATCCCATTTACTTTCTAGAAGTGCAATTTCAGCTAGATGAAGATTTGTACAATAGGTTTTTTGCAGAATTATTTATTTATATCCGTCAAAATAAACCTAGCAATAATTGGAAAGGAGTAATCATCTACCCGACTCGCAGTATAGAGACAGGTGATATTAAATACTATGAGGAATTTTTCTTGAGTCAAAGAGTGAGAGTAATTTATTTAGATGAGATTGAAGAAACAACATCATTACCCATTGGCATTGCTACAATTAAACTAATCATCACTAATGAAGAAGCAGCTATTACTCAAGCTAGGGCATTAATTGATCGTACCAAACAAGAGGTAAATTCTCAAGCACAACGACAACAAATATTAGAAATAATTGAGACAATTTTAATTTACAAATTTCCAAGAATGAATAGGGAGGAAATAGAATCAATGTTTGGACTAAGTGATTTAAAACAAACTAGGTTTTATCAGGAAGCACGTGAGGAAGGTTTAGAACAAGGTTTAGAACAAGGAAAACTCGAAGCTAAATTAGAAGCTGTTCCTGGGTTGGTAGGATTGGGTTTGAGTCAAGAACAAATTGCTCAGGTTTTGAATTTAAGTATTGATGAAGTGAGGAAGATTGTAGAGAAAATATCAAGATGATAGTTAATTGATGGAATTTGTCAGAATCAGGATTTACAGGATTTGAGGATTTACAGGATTTTGATCAATTCTATCTTATACCCATAATGTATGCTATCTTTTCCACTTCTACTAAACCTTGACGTTCTAATTCATAAGCAATAAATGGTGCTTTGCTCTTTAAATAATTAAACGGATACTCTTGTTGACAATAAGGTAGTAGCCAATCTAGTCTGCCTTTAACACAATTATCATCTTCATTAAGTTTGAGGAGTTTAATTGTAGTCAACACCCTATTTTTGAGGGGATCGAAAATATTTGGATGAGGTTTAATAAATAAAGAAGGAAAATCGAGGATAAAACAATCTTTTGGTAATGAGCAAGGGTCTATAATATCCAAAGAATCACGCTTTCTAGCATTTAATTTTAAGCAAGCAAGGCGGAAATTATCCCACTCATAAGCCCATTCTGGCTTTTTCGACTTAGGAAGAAAATGATCTACAGTTGGACTTCCTTCAGTTCTGGGTATCCATTGAGCAGAATAAGCACAAATACGGCTATATGATTTACATAAATCATCTAAGGATTTCTGCCAATAAGCTCCTTTTTGCCAATCCTCAGTTTTGGGAGTACGAACTTTACTTAAAAAAGCCAAACCTGGGTTTCTTACCTTTTCATCAAAATCATCAGGTTCAGGTTGAAATTGAACAGGAATCACAAATCTACTCCATGCCTTTCTGCAAAATAAACCCACCTTGGCCAAAATTCATCATCTTCCGATAAATACCTCGCTAAATCTTTTGATACTCTTGCCACATCTTCCGCATTTGGGTTATCTGATAATTGTAAATTTTTTGCTGCTTCTATAGCTTTTTCTGCTTCCAAAGAACGAGCCTGACGCAATTTAAAAACATCTGACTTTAACCAAGAGTCTACCACACCTTGACGTATAAAAGGAAGTTCTTCAATTTCAACTTCATTACCGTGTAAACCACTTTTAACCAAATCTAATTTAAAGAGTTTATCAATCCTGTCATCAAATTTAGGTTCTACCGATGCCATCACTAAAGGAGAATGGGTAGCTACCATAATTTGTACTTGTAAATCAGATGCTAAATCATCTCTCACATCTAACAAAGCAGGTAAAATAACTCTTTGCCATTGGGGGTGAAGATGTGCTTCTAATTCATCAACAAGAATAACCATTCTTTTTTGTGGTTCTTTGCGGATAAGTTTTGATTGAATTTTATGTTCTTCCCAAGCCCAAACTATTAAATATGCCATTGTGATAATACGTTGAACACCTGCGGAAGCGTGAACAATGGGAACAGTTCCATAAGGATGTTCTATGGTGGGAATTTCTCTCGCATCAAAAGGAAGTCTCACAGGTTCTCCCGGTTTTAAAATTCCTAAATCACCTTCTGCGGGGGGAGATAAACGTTTTAATACTTTAACGAGAGTGTCAAATGGATATTTATCTGGTCTACTTTGCCATTGAACCCAATCTTGTAATAATCCATTAATAAATGTATTGCCATTTTCATCTTTTTGACCATTCCATAACTCATCTTTTGTAAACACAAAAGGAAGTGTTTTTTTCTCAATTCTTTTCGTAGTTGGTAAAGAAGATAAATATTGTTTGGCTGTATCCCATACGGCAAAAGAACCATCTACTCTGGCATAAATTAAAAGACCTGGAATAGTTGAGCGATTGCTAATTTCATTCCATCTTTGAAGCTGCCAATTATAAGAAATACTTTCTGTATCAGATTCAGAATCTCCAGAAATTTTAAATGTAATTACAGGTTCATCTTCACTTACAGTTTGCATTGGATATGCTGGTAAATTTGCCCATTGTCCAGTTAAAGCCCACCAAGCACACTCTAGTAAAAAAGTTTTACCAAGACCATTATCACCTGTAATTACGCTCAGTCGTTCTGCTGGTTCAAAACAAAGTTTTTTTGCAGCACCTACACCTTGTATTTCTAAATAAGTTAAAGTTCCTTCTTCTGGAGAAATATCTGGAGGTTTGCCAATCACAGTTTTTAATTCTTCCCAAGAGACTTTTTTGGCTTGAAAAATCTGGGTTATATTTATATTTTCAGGAATTGAAATATCAAATAATTGCTCAATTTCTTGTTCATTTAACAAAAAATCATCTTTAAATTCTTGAATAATACCTTCTGCTGATATTTCAGCTGACCATTCTTTTTCACGATATAGCCAAACTGCTAAATGAAAAGCAGGAATTAGTGGTTTTTCATGTAGTAAAGATTTTAAAATTGCAATATAGTCATCTTTCCAGCCCCATGCACTTTCATCAATGTGGTGTATTAATGCTTGTCCAAATTGATCTTTACCCAAAGTTTGCATTTGGGTAATAGATTTTACATATCTATCAAGTCTTATCCATCTATCTTGATTTTTTGATGATGCTGATAATTGAAAACATCTATAAGCTAGTTCTGATTCTTTACAGGGTTTGTAGTAGCTTTCTACAAAATTTTTAATTTCTGAATATGGCGATATTCTAATAGTATTGCCTACAGGTAATTGTAATTGCTTATATTTTAAAAAAGTAATTCCCCAAAAAGGACTTACTGTTTCCAAATGTTTAAGAGAATGTCTAATTTGCTCAATACTAAGGAACATGAGTTTATCCGTTTCACTGCTGGAAATTCAAATTCTTCCCAAAAAATAATAAGTTAGATTATTGTATGTATTTGACGAGATGGCAAAATATAAAACACTATGTAGGTTTTGCAATTATTCTACCTCCTTAGATACCATAATGTGACATACCATAGAGTGAAAATTATCACAATTTATTAGAACTAATGCAAAAACTCCTGAAAACTGACGCATCCTAACCAATGATATTAGGCGAAAACACTGATAGAATAGATTTTAGCGTATATACTCCAATGGATTTTGACATTGTTTTGATTTGTTGGTATATCTGGGTTCTAGGTGTTTTTGGACATTTAGCATTGCTAAGACAACAAACACAAACAGATATGGAATAAAAAATTAATGAAACAAAGACTAGATACACTATTAGTAGATTTAGGTTTATCTCCATCCCGTCAACAAGCACAAAGACTAATTCAAGCCGGCGAAGTTATGGTAAACCAAACCGTAATTGATAAACCAGGAACAGAAGTAGATACAACCGCAGAAATTCAAGTTAAAGAACGTCCTCCCTTTGTTTCTCGCGGTGGTGAAAAACTCGCCAAAGCATTAAAAATATTTGGTATTTCTGCACAGCAAAGAACTTGTTTAGATGGGGGAGTTTCCACCGGTGGTTTTACAGATTGTTTATTACAAAATGGTGCAGAAAAAGTTTATGGAATTGATGTAGGATATGGACAAGTTGACTGGAAAATTAGAAATGATGAAAGAGTAATTTTAAAAGAACGTACCAATTTACGAGAATTACAACCAGAACAATTATATATAGATAACGCAACATTTCCAGATTTAGCAGTTGTGGATGTTTCCTTTATTTCTTTAACCAAAGTTTTACCAGCAATTTGGCGTTTAACCCAAGCACCAAGGGAAGCAGTTTTATTAGTTAAACCACAATTTGAAGTAGGTAAAAATCGTGTGGGTAAAAAAGGTGTAGTTCGTGATCCAAAAGATCATGCAGATGCAATTTTTCAAGTTTTACAAACAGCGTTAGAATTAGGATGGAAATATCGGGGTTTGACTTTTTCTCCCATTACTGGACCTGCGGGTAATATTGAATATCTTTTATGGTTGGGGATGGAGGGTGAGATTCTAGCACCAGATTTAATTGCAATTCAAGAAATGAGCAAAAATGCGGTTAAGGAGTTGACTAAAAATGAGCAGTAATCATCAATTAGGTTTGCAAACCTTGTATGAACAAAATTATCAATTATGGTTAGATGCAACTATTGATAATTTAAAACAGCGCAACTTTGATAACTTAGACATTGATTTATTAATAGAAGAAATAGAAGAAATGGGTGGTAGTTTAAAAGATGCTTTAGAAAATAATCTTATTGTTATTTTAGCCCATCTTTTAAAATGGAAATATCAACCAGAAAAACGTTCTGGAAGTTGGCGAGGAAGTATAAAAGAACATCGGCGGCGTATTAATAAATCTATCCAAAAACATCCCAGCTTAAAAAATTATTATGAGAGTATTTTTGCAGAATGTTACTCTCCTGCTGTAGATTGGGCAATAGAAGAAACAGGATTATCACCTGATATTTTCCCAGAAAAATGTCCCTTTACTCCTGAACAAGTCTTAGCAAGTGACTTCTTACCAACTCCTTAATGATGCTCGTAGTTCCGCTTTAGCGCAATAACCCCAACAACATCCCCAAAAAATCATCCATAACCAACCCATAGAGTTAAAATAGAGAAATTGTCAAAATATAGAAAATCAAATGTTTTGGGCTGATAAAATCGCTGCTGATGCACAAGGTTTCCAGGTAGTTAATGATTCTAAAACTCCTTCAGGACGGGTACACGTCGGATCATTGCGGGGTGTGGTTATTCATGATGTTATTTACCGTGCCTTGAAACACGCAGGTAAGCCCGTAAAGTTTTTATACGGTGTGGATGACTACGACGCACTAGATACCGTTCCTAAATATTTAGATAAGGAAAAATTCAAACCCTACCTTGGTTTTCCTCTGTGTAATGTACCTTCTCCTGGTGAGGGTGCAAGTGATTATGCTAAATATTTCATTGGTGAATTTTTTGAAATTTTCGAGTATTTAGGAATTAAACCAGAAACTTATTTTTTACGCGACTTATACCGTTCTGGTAAACTTAATTCCTACATTGATACTTTCTTGAAAAATGCTCACCTTGTCAGAGAAGCATATAAAGAAGTAAGTAAAGCAGACCGTCCAGATAATTGGTATCCTTTTCAGGTTATTTGTGAAAATTGCGGAAAAATTGCCACAACTGTAACTACAGATTATAACGGTTCAGAAGTTTTTTACACTTGTAAAGAAGATGCAACTAATTATGTCAAAGGTTGTGGTCATTCTGCTTGGGTTTCTCCTTTTAATGGTAATGGCAAATTACCCTGGAAAGTTGAATGGGTTGCTAAATGGGATGTGTTGGGTGTAACTATTGAAATGGCAGGAAAAGACCATTCTCAAAAAGGTGGTTCTAGGGATGTTGCTAATGCTATTTCTCGCAAAGTTTTAGATAAGCAACCACCTTTTCATTCCCGCTATGAATTTATTCTTGTCAATGGTACAAAAATGAGTTCTTCTAAAGGTGTGGGTTCAAGTGCGCGGGAAATTGCCGATTTATTACCACCTGAGTTATTACGGTTTTTGATGTTAAGAACTCAGCCAAAAACTGTAATTAATTTCTCTCCTAATTATGACACTATTACTCGTTTATTTAGAGATTACGATACTTTAATTAGCAAGTATCAAGATAATTCTGAATTGAATGAGGAATTAATGTCTTTATTTTATGCCCAGTTGGGTGAGGAAATTAAACCTTTCCAACCTTTTGATTACAGTACCTTAATTTCTCTGTTGCAAGTTCCCCGTTTAAATATTCAAGATGAGGTTGTACAACGTACTGCAAATCCTTTATCTGAGTATGATCAATTTATTGTAGATCAAAGAATTGCTTCTGCTCAAAAATGGTTGCAAGATTACGCGGATGAGGAAGAAAAATTAGTTCTTTATTTAGAACAAGTTCCCGAAAAAGCTAATACTTTAACTGCTGAACAGGTGACTTATGTACAGAAGTTAGCGGAGAATTTAGAAAATGCTACTGACTGGGAAGCGGAAGCATTGCAAACTGTGATTTTTTCAACTACTAAGGAATTACAAATTCCTCCAGCAAATGCTTTTAAATCTTTGTATTTGGCGTTTTTAAATAAAGAACGTGGTCCAAAAGCTGGTGGTTTGTTCTCTTATTTAGAGAAGTCTTTTGTGATTTCTAGATTGCAAGATGTTGTGAATTTGAATCAGTCTAAAGCTGAAGTTTAACTACTTGTTCCCTGTCTCTGACAGGGAATACAGTTAATGAGTCTCTGACTCATATTAATACTAGCAGAAGGCAGAGCCTTCTTGATTGCATTACCAGTTGGAAACTGGGAACGAGAAACGAGAAATTTAAGATTTGATATGTGTTAAGAGTATGGATTTTGAATGGGATACAAATAAAGCATCTGCTAATATAAAAAAACACGGTGTATCTTTTGCTGAAGCGACTACAGTTTTTGGCGATCCTTTATCCACAACATTTCCTGATCCAGATCACTCAATTAATGAAAGTCGCTATATTACAATTGGTTTATCAAGTAGCGGAAAATTGCTGATAATTTCTCATACAGATAGAGGAAACAGTATCAGAATTATTAGTGCAAGAGAAGCAACACGCAGAGAAAGGAGGTTTTATGAATCAGGAGAATAAACCAGAAAATGATGAACTGCGTCCAGAATATGACTTCACTCAACTAGAGGGAGGTGTCAGAGGTAGATATGTGGAACGTTATAAACAAGGAACTAATTTAGTTTTATTAGCACCTGATGTTGCTCAAGCTTTCCCGACAGCAGAAGCAGTCAATGAGGCGTTAAGATTATTAATTAGGTTGGCTAAATCTCAAGTAGAAAATGTTGAGAATATTTAAGCTATAGCATTTACGCTATGGGAAGTGACAGCCTTTTCTTGTTCCCTGTCTCTGACAGGGAATAAATTTAATGAGTCTCTGACTCATATTTAATGTTAGCAGAAGGGAGAGCCTTCTTAATTGCATTTCCAGGTAGAACCTGGGAACGAGAAGAAGATATATTTGTATCAGTTATCATAATTTTGATAGTAGGTTTTCATGATCAAATTCTTTCCGCGTAGCTTTCATATCTTGATTTTGATCACGCTGTTTAAACTCCTCTAACAAAGTAAAAAACCTGTTAAAAGCATCTTTTTCATCACGGGTAAATAGCAAAATAATATTCGCCCAAGAATTGGAAGTTCTCACATTAAAATGTTGCTGTATCCAAGGCTGAAAATTATCATAAAAATCAGCTTCTTCCTGATTTAATTCTACCCCTAACTCATTCCTTGCGAATTTATATCCTACTAAAAAATGACGTAAAACAGTAATGGAAGAATTACCAATATACATTCCTGGTCTATCTTTGATTTTCTGTAAAACTTCATATATTCCTGCCATATTAACCTCCTTACTATGGTGGTGATTCTCTTACTATAGCAAATCTATTTCAGTGATAATAAACTCACGGCTGAGACAATTAAAATCATTCACCCAATCCTCTCTAGTCATTCCTTTAACTGAGAGATTATCAAAAACTTTACCGAAAACCTCTACTCCATAATGAGTACCATTCTGTGTAATTGAATTGGTGATATCCTGTCTTTCTAAACGATTACTCAAAATATATTCATCTGTTCGGTTTTTTGTTTTTAATTTGAGAATTTTACCTTGAATATTGTTTTTTTGTAACCATTGGTAGATAGCCCTAGCACAATCATCACATTGATAAAGGTCAAAATTTTGAATTATTTTACCAATTTCTCGAAAAATATCCTCATCAGATAATTGACTCACCCACACCTCCATTTTATGGCAAATGTATCAACCCTTATATGTTTTTTTACCTGTCTCTGAGAGGGAATACAGTTTATGGTAAAAATTCTATATCCAGAATTTGAGTCACAGTGTTATGTTAGCAGAAGTCAGAGCCTTCTTGATTGCATTCCCAGTTAGAAACTGGGAACGAGAAACGAAACTGGGAACGAGAAACGAAAGAAACGAAAATAAATATTTTTACTCTTTGCTCTCTGTACCTCTGTGGTTCGTTATAGGTTTTTTCAGCCCTATTTACCCGAATTCTTACATTAATTTACTATTTATTTACATTATGAAAAAAGCAGTCGGGGATCTTATTGTTCATAACTCATTGATGATTTATCTATTGTGATTATGTTAAAACTAAATTATCCCGATGAATCACGGTTTCTGCACCTGCATGACCTAAAATTCCTTCAATATCTCTTGAATGACAACCACGAATTTTTTGTAATTCTTCGCTGTTATAATTCACCAAACCTCTGGCAATTTCATTACCGTTAATATCACATATCTGCACTGCTTCTTGATGTTCAAATTCCCCTTCTACTGTTTTAATTCCTGCTGCTAATAATGATTTTCCTGCTTGGGAAATAGCTGTAATTGCCCCATCATCTAAATATAATTTCCCTGCTGGTACTAAACCGTAAGCTATCCAGCGTTTTCTTGCTGATGTGGGTTCTGGTTGGGGTGCAAAGTGTGTTCCGATGAGTTCCCCTTGAATGATTTTTTCAATGTTGTGGGGAAAACGTCCTTGAGTGATGACTGTTCGCACTCCTGCGGCGATCGCAATTCTCGCTGCTGATATTTTTGTTACCATTCCCCCAGTTCCCCACTGTGAACCCTTTCCCCCAGTTTGAATCTGTAATTCCGCCAATTCTCTCATGTTACTAATTAAAGAAATCGGTTTAGCATCGGGTACTGTCCGGGGATCTGCTGAATATAATCTATCAACGTCTGTCAGTAAAAATAACCAATCTGCTTCTACTAAGCTGGCCACTAATGCGGAAAGGGTGTCATTATCACCAAATTTTAATTCTTCTATAGCTACGGTATCATTTTCATTGACTATAGGAATTACTCCCAGTCCTAACAATTCCTGAAAAGTATTATAGGCGTTAAGATAGCGGCTACGATGTACTATATCTGCTCTCGTTAATAATACTTGGGCTATGGGTTGTTGTAAGGTAGTAAATAAATCATCATATATACGCATTAAGCGACCTTGCCCAACTGCTGCTACTGCTTGTTTAAGGGCGATCGCCTTGGGACGTTCTGTTAAACCCAGTCGCGCACAACCCACACCCACAGCACCGGAGGAAACTAAAATGACTCTATGTCCTTGCTGTCTTAAATTACAAAGGGTTTCTGTTAAAGATGCAATGGTGGAAAGTGCTAATTGTCCTGTTTCTGGTTGTGTCAGGCTAGAAGTTCCGATTTTAACAACAATTGTTTTAGTCATTAGTCATTAGTCATTAGTCATTAGTCATTAGTCGTTAGTCATTAGCTATTAGCTATTTATTATTCTCTTCTGTCACCTGTCACCTGTCACCTGTCACCTGTCACCTGTTAACTGTCACCTGTCACCTGTCACCTGTCACCTGTCACCTGTCCCCAGTAAATACCTAAAAAATTATACAGCGCCAAATCTTCTATCGTGAAGTTTGACGCTGTACGGTTTTATATTTATTTGTTATCCGTTGGGGTCTTTATTTGGCTTAACCCCTTGTTATTAATACCTATAATCTTCGATTTTTTGGAAAATTAAGGTTTTCTTTAGTATTTCTTTAGATTTAGTTTTGTCTTGATTTATCAATCTTTGTGAATTTTTGTGTACTTGGGTCTAATGGAAGCTCCTAATATTTCTGATATCCACACTTCAAAATTACGAATGGGATGAGAGCGTAAAGCCATATCACCATGTACAATGGGTTCAACTAAAATTGTAAACATTCCTAAACGATTTCCGGCGATAACATCGGTGAAGAGGCGATCGCCTACCATAGCGACTTGATGAGCGGGTAAATTCATTGACTGGAGTGCTGATCGAATTTTTCGACGTGAGGGTTTAGCCGCTCCCAGGTGATAAGGGATATCTAGAGAATTAGCAATACTACTAATACGGGATTCACTTAAATTATTACTAACTAAATACAAGCTAGTATCTTTACGTATTTTTTCTACCCATTGCTGTAATTCTGGAGAAGCAGCACTCACTGTCACAGGTACTATGGTATCATCCACATCTAAAACTAACCCTTTTAACTCATGTTGTTTAATAATGTCGGGTGTTAAATTTAGCACTGAGCCATCTAGAATCAAGTCAGGCTGTAAAAGATTTGTCCAAGCTGTCATAATTTGCTATTTTACCTTAGGTTTCTCAGTAGGATTAATTACTAATATCTAATTTATTACAAGTAAAAAAAAGTCAGCTTAAATCTTCCAGTTTGCGGTTTATGGATAGATGCTGACTATAGATCATGAAAGTATGTGCCGACTGGATCTTTTACAGCAGTTTCGACGTAAATGAGGTACAAATTTACATCAAAAAACCTGACAGCAAAAGGATTTTCAAGCTGATAGCTGACCGCTGATAGCTGAAAGCTGCTTTATTTACTCAACTTGATTAAACAAGTGATCCTCTAGCAGTGGTTGGACTTGACGAAATTCTTCTGGAGAGAGTAATTCAGGTTTACCTGTATTAGTAATGCGAGCGAAAAATAGTAGCGGATCGAGAGGAGTATAAATAGAATACTCTTGATCTTGATGATAGAAATTAGTGAGTAACTGTAACTGCTCAGGTTCTAAATCAGTTTCATCATCTTCAATTTCCAAAGTAAAAATTTCCGATTCTTCAACAGGTGGTAATTCACCTGCGACAGTTAAAGCATAAGCAGTATTTTTAATCATCAAATTCTGCTCAGAAAGAACTGCTTGAGCGGTGCTAAAAATAGCATCAATTTCGGCATCATCTTCTACCAAAATTGCCTCCTCTTCTTCCCCTTTACCTTGCCAAGCAAAAATTTCTATGGGAGCATCAACAGGTAAAAGTAAAACATATTCTTCGCCATCTACAGATAGGGAATGCTCCACATAACATTCAAGCATCCGTCCTTTTTCATCTGTTAAAGTGATAGCAGTAGCGTCAGTACGATCATTTTCTTCGGAAAATCCAGAGGAATACATAGTCACATTATCTAAATTTATCAATAATCCAACCTACGAGTTTTATTTAACTGTTTCATAACAGCTAATGTCAACTAACAAGCTAAATATAAAACCGGGTAACAGTTTTTAGAATATCATGTTCAAAGCTATCAATATTCAAAAGGTGCAGGATAATTTTTAGTGTTAATACGCCTAGTATCCAGCCATTGCTGTAAAATCAATGCTGCGGCTTTTCTGTCAATTAAACCTTTATGACGGGAGGGAGAGCGGTTTTCTGCTATCAGCATTTGTTCAGCTTGAAAAGAAGTTAATCGCTCATCTACATATTCCACAGGTAATTCCAGAGCTTTGGATAGTTTCTTGGTAAATTTTTGAACATGACGTGCTTGAAATCCCAAAGAACCATCCATTGAGTATGGTAAACCAACAATGAGAATCTGGACTAGGCGATCGCTAACTATTGCTTGTATTCTGGCCACATCTTCCTGAAAAGATTTCCGCTCAATGGTGACTAAGCCTGTAGCTATCAAACCAGTACCATCACAGCCAGCTATACCGATACGTTTACTACCCACATCTAAACCCAGAGCGGAAATAAAATTTGATTGACATTGGAATTGAGAATTCACCTAATTTTCTTCCTCCTGTTCATCATCTGAAGATTGACGGGAGGGATCAAAATGATGTAATTGATGATTACCAAAAGCAACTATTTCCGAATTAGTGGACGTGGGTAAATCTGATCTATGTTGTTCCTTTGGCAACCAAGACATTCCACCGGGAACAGGTTTCCGAGCGGGTTGTAACCCTTGTAATACATCTGTCCATTGGATACCTTCCAAAGAAACAAACTTTGATTCTCGGATTTTATGCCAAACAGAGCGAGACATAATCAAAGTATGTTCTATGCGTTCTGCACCAATTCTTTCTAAATATTCTTCCCTTTCTGGCTGATAATCAGAAGAAGCCAATTGTAAACCCTGTTGGGGGAAATCTTGAGCAATTCGAGCTAATTGAGACAATAATTCTGGATACAACCAAGTATAAGCCGGGTGAACCGTCAAAGTAGCGATGTGAGGATGTTCACCTTTGCGATCAAGTTGTACCTGAAAATAACCAATAGCGGCTTTGCGTTGGGGTTCAAACACATAACCACTCACTACCTCAGTTTTTGTTAACCATTGTTTAAAAGCATCACACAGAACCCCAAAGACACTGGTTTTAAAATCATGGGTGTGACGATCAAAAACCTGACGTACTAAGGGTGGCATAGATGCTGTATCTAACTGATATAGCAAAGGTGCATCAGCGTTACTAACTGGTAATAAATTAGGTAAATCAGGTTCAGTTTGTGCTAACTGTAACAATAATTCTGGGCTAATTTCCCAGTATGTCATTTCCGCCAAGCGTTGAAACCCGTTTCGCCGATACAGTGCCAGGGCTTCTACATCGTTAACATTAACTTCTAGTAACCAAGTCCGAGCTTCTAAAATAGATTCAAAGCAATACCTAAGTAACTGTGAACCGACACCTTGCTTATCCACAGTTCGGTTTAACATTACCCTGTCAATTTTCCAAGTGCTGCGGGTACGATTGAATGGCGATACTTGAATCATTCCCAACAGTGTCCGGCCTTGTTCAGCAACGAACCCAAAGAAACGATATTGTAATGGGTTAGGAAACCAACTCAAGAACTTGAGAACCCCAAACCAATGGCGTAGCCATTCGATGTTAAACAAGCTGCCTTTAGAAGAGATATCTGTACAGGAATCTTGGGTTATGAGGTGTTCAATACCGTCTAAATCACGATATTGCACTGGGCGAATGTTGACGTTGAGATTGCGAGAAATTAGTGAATTCATTTTGATTCAAGCTGCCATCGAGCATTTACTAGCTGCCTTGTGGGAGGTACTACTGTAATTTTATTATAAGTATTCAGCAGTGAACCGATACAAAAAAGCTAACTAATGCTAAAAGTAGGCAGCTTTTTCTTTCTGCTTTATCCTAGCAGTTAAAGTTCTGTCCTTGACGAGAAGCGAACTTTTCAAAGTAAGCCTGGGTTTGGTGAAGTAGTTCCTGACGACTATCTTCTTGTGTTGGTTTGAGTGTTGGAACCAGATTGCGAGCTTGTAGAGTCATGTGTAACTGGAGATGAGCCACATATTCACTAATATCCTGAGTTTCTTCAACTATGCTCGTTGATATTTTTGATTCCATTACCACTGTGTTCTCCTTTCTCAAAAAAAATTTGTATAGTTGCAAGATGTAAACCAAAGATTATCATAACTATTTTACTGGGCTGATTGATTTGCAACGAACTGTAATATCATCCGCTGCCGTTTGGGAGACAGTCTGGTTAAATAGACAATAGATACAGCAGGAGTCAGGTATCAGGAGTAAAACTGCTTTGGTGTCTAGGTTTTAATTTTGATTCTGTACCTAATGGATCTGCAATCTGTGTTAATCAGATTACCATTGTTCTGCCCAATAAATAATTTCTGCGTTGGTGCTATTAATTGCTACGCCATAACTACTACCATGATTCCATTTAAAACCAGGCTTCCCTTGTGATTGTGCTTTTAATACCAATATTTTATAGGTGTGGGGAAAAGTTCCTGTCTGAGATTGACTGGTATGAAAAAAAGTTGTGGGAACACCTAATGGTTGTTGAATATGATCATTTGTGTCACCGCCTTGATATTCATGTTTTGCAATTTTTTGATAGTTATTAAGTAGACTTTGAATTTGTTCTGGAGATTTCTGTAAACGAATTTGAAAAAAACTACTGCTTTGTCTCACCCCTGGTGAATAAGCCATAGCTATGGTTTTGGTTTCTGGCGGAATCTGAGGTGGAAAATGTTTTACTTGTTCGCTGTTAGACCACTTGTGATTACGAATTTCTTGATACTGTGATATATCTGTAATTATTTCTAATTTACTATTATGATTAGCAGTTTTTGTGAGCATAAAACTGACTGAAGAGATGCTAAAACTACCAAGTGACAATATGCAAACTGTGGCAAATTTTACCAGGAATGATCGCTGCATTTAATTGGAAGAATTGAGGTAAATAGATATTATTTAATATCCTTCATCATTAAAGGTTTATCCTGATAATTTTAAATCTATCATTCGACATAAAATTTTGATACTATTTTAATGCTCAGATAAAAATACAGAATTAGTATTTGACTATCATTCAAATATGAATACCTTGGAAGTATTGAAATATCCACTTTCATCTGGAAGATTATGTTGGTTTATGGCAATGAAATTAATTATTTTTCTGTACATTTATTGATAACCTTGTATCTATACAATGGCTGCTTAAACTTATTTTTATTTTCAGATAACCTCAACATAATTTTTACTTAACGGTTTACTCTGTATTTGTGATGTATAATATAAGAGCTATTAATAAATAAAACAGATACAAAACCAAAACCAACTCATCTGGCTCAAAAAGCCTATTATAAAGGGTTATCGTTTGCCTAGACTGAGAAAGTTACACAGAATTTTTCATTATCATCATGGAGATATCAGGAAAAAACTGATGTACTGTCAAATTTACGTAAGTATTTGAATTAGATTTATTTTAGGTAATTATGCAACGCAGACAAATATTATTATATTCTTTGTTGTTTTTAATCGGCTGTACATCTGGAGTGAATTCAAAGGATAAATTAGCGGTTACAAGACTAAATAAACTGAAATTGGCTATTACAGATGTGAGTGGGATAGAAGATTTAAACCGTGATTATGAGAATTTCCGTAGAGCTTTAGAACAAGTTTTAGAAATACCTGTGGAATTTTTTCCTGTTGATAATCCTACCGCGGCTGCTCCTGCTTTGCTATCTCGGAAAGTAGATATGGTGTTTGCAGGTCCATCAGAATACTTAATTTTAAATTCTAGAGCAAAAGCTGTCCCTGTAATTGCTGTTAACAGAGTCAATTATCATTCTATTATTGTTGTTCGTGCAGATAGTAATATTAAATCTGTTAATCAATTGAAAGGTAAAACTGTTGCTATGCGGAAAGTTGGTTCAACTTCTGGACACATTTTCCCGACAAAGCTGTTAATAGATGCAGGTTTAGATCCGAATACAGATGTAAAAATTGCTATGCTAGA
This sequence comes from Nostocales cyanobacterium, assembly GCA_004292695.1. Taxonomy (GTDB): domain Bacteria; phylum Cyanobacteriota; class Cyanobacteriia; order Cyanobacteriales; family Nostocaceae; genus Okeanomitos. The sequence goes on from RDXV01000111.1 coordinate 15,904, forward strand.
TGACAAAGGTGTGATAGCGTTAAAAAATGGGAAAGTGGATGCTTGGGCAACTGCATCGGATAGATATAAACAGATTTTAGCCAGTGAAGGTTTATCAGAGCAAGACTTTTCTATACTGGTGACAGGTAATTTACTACCAAATGATCTATTTGTAGTTAGTAGCCAAATTTCATCTAGTTTAATAGAAACCTGGCGATCGCAAATGATGAAAAATCAAGATAAACTGATTCAAAGCCTAATTACTTCTCCCGCTAACGAGAAGTACAAAGGATCAAAAATGCTTCCAGCCAATGACAAAGATTATGATGTGATTCGTGAAGTTTATCAGAAAATTGGTCAAGGAAATTATTTGTAATAAATATCAATGATAAATCAGGTTCGCCAAAGTATTAGATATATTGCTGTCTGGATAAATTATATTAGGAATGATTGGAGCATAGCTCAAAAAATCACCTATGGTTATACTCTCATTATTAGTATTGCAGCTATTGGTACAATTAGCGGTTTACTGATTGCGAATTTTTATGAAAAAACTGCCCAGAGACAGTTATTTTTATCCTATCAACAACAAGCACTATTGAAAGACTTAAAAAATGTGACAACTACTGTCAGAATACACCCTCAAAGGTTAGTCAATGTTTTAGATGATTCCGTTTGGTTAGCATTTGAAAGAAATAGGTTTTTAAGTGATATTAACCAGGTTAATGAAAAATTAGATGAAGTAGAAAGTTTTATTAAAGAAAATCCTGATGATTTAGCGGTAAATTATCCAGAATTTACTGCTATTGTAGAAAAATATAAACAAACTAATCAGGCATATAACCAAACTATCCAAGGTTTTTGGCGGCAAATAGAGCTAAATCAATTGAGAAATATGACTAAAGAGGAGCATCAAAGAGAGCTTATCAAATTACTAAATGAAATTAATTATATTAACCAAAATCTAAGTTTTGAAAAACTTTCAGATGAATTAATTATCATTATTGGACGTGCTGAGATCCAGAGAAACCAGGCAAATTTTAGTTTTAGAAATGCTCAGGAATTGAGAATAAAGATTATTTTATTCAGTATAATCTTATCATATATTATGGCTATTTTATTGGCTTTCTATACTACCAGATTAATTATTCATCCTTTAGAAGAAGTGACTAATACTGCTGAAAAAATTACTAAAGATTCTAATTTTACACTTAGGAGTAATGTTCAAAGTAATGATGAAGTAGGAGTGTTATCAGTATCATTAAATCGTTTAGTAGATTGGGTAGAAAGTTATACAAACCAACTAGAGTTAGCAAGGGAAACATTAGAACAAAAAGTAGAAGAAAGAACTCAAGAATTGCAACAAGCACAGAGAACATTAGAGCAGAGAGTAAAGGAGAGAACCAAGGAATTACAGGAAACATTACAAACTTTAAAGAATACCCAAGGGCAATTAATTCAAACAGAAAAGATGTCTTCCTTGGGAGAAATGGTAGCAGGGATAGCCCATGAAATTAATAATCCTGTAAATTTTATTTATGGTAATATTCAATGTGCTGAAAATTATTTTCAAGATTTAATTGATTTGTTGTATGTATATAAACAACAGTATCCTGAAAAGAATCAAATTATTGATAATAAAATTGCAGATATTGATTTAGAATTTATTATTGAAGACATATCAAAGTTAATGTTTTCGATGAAATTAGGATCACAAAGAATTAGGGAAATAGTGTTATCTTTGCGAAATTTTTCCCGACTAGATGAAGCGGAAATGAAGGATGTGGATATTCACGAAGGGATTGATAATACTTTATTGATTTTAAATCATCGCTTAAAGCAAGAAATTGATATAATTAAAAACTATGGTAATTTACCTGTAATTGACTGTTATCCAGCCCAACTTAATCAGGTATTTATGAATATAATTAGTAATGCTATAGATGCACTGACAGAATGTAAAGATAAAGATAATAAACAGATATTAATAAATACATCGAAAGTAAATCATGAATCTATTAAAGTCAGCATTAGAGATAATGCTATGGGAATTCCAGAAGATCAAATTAATAAACTATTCGATCCATTTTATACTACAAAACCGGTCGGTAAAGGTACTGGTTTAGGGTTGAGTATTTGTTATCAAATCATTGAAAAACATCAAGGTAAAATAGAGGTAGTTTCTGTTTTAGGAGAGGGTACAGAATTTATAATTTATCTACCGATTAAATATACATTTAATGATAAAAAGTAAAACATTGGGCGGGCAGAATACCCACCACACAAGAGTTTTGTGATTATAATTGGTAGCTGATAAAAGTGAAATCTGCTGTAATTTCCTTATTTAGGGCTTGCTGATAGCGTAGTGTGGCGTTAGCCATATAAAACCAAAACCCTTATAAATTAAAGGTTTGAGGCTGAACACGAGGAAATAAAGTGCAAGATATTTGAAGGTTAGACCTGAAAAACTGTGCATT